>DASTBN010000224.1:0-2763 GCA_035712045.1 Pseudonocardiaceae bacterium | reverse complement strand
GCCCGGCCAGCCAGCGCTGAGCCGGCGGGCGGCATCCTCGTGGTTCATGAGAATCGCGGTCTCGTTACCCACATCGAAGACGTGGTTCGCCGGGTGGCTACCGCTGGGTTCAGCGCCCTCGCCATAGACCTGCTGTCCCGTCAGGGCGGGGCCGGGCGGCTCAGCGATCCGGCCGAATATGCGGCCGCGCTGAGCAAACAGGACGCCACGGCGATGGTGTCAGACCTGCGGCAAGCGCTATCCGCGTTGTCGGCGGCCGGTGCGGGGGACCGGGTTGGCATCACCGGCTTCTGCTTCGGAGGCGGCATGACCTGGAACGCACTGGCCGCGGGTACCGTTCTCAAGGCAGCGGTGCCGTTCTACGGCCCGCCGCCGAAGAATCTGGCTGGCCTGGCAACCACTCAGGCCGCGGTACTCGCGATCTACGCCGAGCGGGACACCCGAATCACCAGCACGAAAAATGAGATCGAGCAACAGCTGAACCGCACCGGCCATCCCTACCAGATCAAGGTCTATCCCGGGGTAGACCACGCGTTCCACAACGATACCGGTCCGCGATACAACGCGGCCCAAGCGGAAGCCGCCTGGGTCGCGACCATCAACTGGTTCCAGCGATACGTTCACTGACGTGGCGGAACGACACTGTTTTCTTATGTTAACCCGATGCTGATCTCTCGCGCACGGCGCGGTTAGTGGCGATCCACACATTGTGACGGAAAGTGGGATTTCGCTGAGAGTTTTCTCTCAATCCTTGTGCGCGGCTCCGGTCACCGGCTACGCCTGAGAGGTTGTCCTTGACGGACAGCGTGCTGCCGTGGAGCCGGGGGAGGTCAGTAATGGCCCTGCGGGAGGCGTTGCTCCTCGCGCTGCGCGGGGTCAGCGCGCACCGGCTGCGCTCCGCGCTGACCATGCTCGGTCTCATTATCGGAGTCTCGGCGGTGATCGTGCTCTTCGCATGCGGACAGGGGGTGCAACAATCAGTTGACGTGCGGATAGCGCCAGTCGCCAACAGCATCACTGTCGTGCCGCACGCCGCCAACGTCCTGGGAGGGTCGCCCGCGCAGAGCCTGACCGACGCCGACGCCGCCGCGCTGGAAGGCGCCCCTGACGTCGCCACTGTCACCCCAGCCGTCACCGGCATAGCGCCCATCGAGATCACCATAAAGACGTTCCTCTCGGCGTCGATCATCGGCAGCACCGAAGACTGGGCCACGACGAACAACCGGGACCTGGTGGCGGGGTCGTTCTTCGGGCGGGCCCAGGCCCGTGAGTCGGCCAGAGTGGCGGTCCTGGGCCCCACCATCGCGACCACCCTCTTCGGTGACCGCGCGGCGGCGATGGATCAGACAATCCGGATCAGTCATGTGCCGTTCCGGGTCATCGGTGTGATGCAGAGCTACGGCCAGCAGCTGGACAGCACCGTCGTCGTGCCGCTCAACACCGCCCGCCGCTACATCGTCGGCCCCGGCATCGGCACCACCGCCCTGAACCTCAGCCAGATCACCGTGCAAGCCCACCATCAGAGCGCCGTACCCGCCGCTATGAGCGAGGTAACGCGCATCCTCGACGCCCGGCACCACATCACGGACCCCCGGTTGCGGGATTATCAAGTTCAATCCATCGGGCGCCGGCTGACGACCTTCAACCAGATCTTGCGCCTGCTCACCCTGGTCACCCCAGCTGTCGCGGGGCTTGCGCTGGTGGTCGGCGGTATCGGAGTCCTGAACATCATGCTGGTCTCAGTGACCGAACGAACCCGGGAGATCGGGATCCGCAAAGCGGTCGGCGCCACCAGCCGGGCGATCCTGAAGCAGTTCCTCATCGAGTCCACCGTCCTGGCTGGCCTCGGCGGGCTCCTCGGCATCGGCGCCGGAATCGGCCTGACCCTCCTCGTCCGGGTGATCGCACCGACCCTCGACCCCCGCTCCGGCGCCCTCTCCGGTTTCACCCCCGTTTTGTCCGTCTTCCCGGTTGTGCTGTCGTTCGCGGTCAGCCTCGCGATCGGACTTATCGCCGGCAGCTACCCGGCTTACCGGGCCGCCCGGCTACGACCTATCGAGGCCCTCAGATATGAATAACCCGCCGCGTTTCCCGCCCGCGACCCGGCGTCTCGCGGATACAGAAGGATGGTCACCATGGAGACCGCGATCCTGATGCTGGCAGTAACCTGCGTCCTGCTTCTCATAGGAATAACGGGCACGGTCGTAGGGATTACCCGTCTTGTCTACCCGCCGGGTGAACGCCGTTACCGCCGGATAAAAGGAGGCGAGAGCCCCCGGGAGCGCCCCTGAGAGATGGTCAGGCCCGGTGCTGTACGGATCCGTCCTGATCTTTGGTGTCATGCGGCCATCCTCGCTCATGGCTCGCGCGCTCGCGTGCGGAAGGAGTCGACTCACTGTGAGGGGCCCACGGCGTTAGCAGCCGCAAGCTGCGGATGCTATGGGCTGAATGGGTGTCTTATGTCTGATTGTCCCGCTGGTGGGTACCCAACGGGTGATAGCCCATGAAGCACGGGAGTTAGATATGAGTACAGAAGTCATCATTGGGATCGTCATCGGCATCGCCGTGCTGGTGGGGATCGCGCTGGCTGCGGCGTGGAGCCTGCGCCGACGTCGGCGAGAGAGCCTGAGAGAGCGATTCGGGCCCGAATACGACCGGATGGTGCGAGCCCGCGGCGAGCGGGAGGCCGAGCACCACCTGAGCGGGATCGCGACTCGGCGGGACCGGCTGGAGATCCGCCGCCTGGAGCCGGAGGCGCGCTCT
>DASTBN010000223.1:0-10299 GCA_035712045.1 Pseudonocardiaceae bacterium | reverse complement strand
GATCTCGTATGCCGTGGCGGCGGCTCACGATTATCCTCACTGGCGCCGTGCTGGCGCTTGCGCCGACTGGCTGCGCCTACCGGGGGCTGTCAATGAGCGTGCCCGCCGCCGCTTTCGAGCCCGGCAAACCCGCTGTCGTGCTTTCCGGCAACGGCGCACTCGCGCCTGCGGGCTCACCAGCGGCGGCCCTCACTTACAACCCGGACCTCGCGCCGGTCGGCGCGGCCATGACGGGGCTGCTCAGCTCCTCACCGGAGGGATCTACCAGCGCGGAGCTCATCGTGTCCGGGTTACGGCCTGACCGCGGCTACGCCGCGCATGTTCATACCAAGGCCTGCGGGGCGAAGCCGGAGGATTCCGGGCCGCATTTCCAGAATCACCCCGATCCCGCGGCCACACCTCAATCACCATCGAGTGATCCGCGGTATGCGAACCCCAGTAATGAGATCTGGCTGGATCTGCGCACGGACGCCGCTGGCGCGGGTACCTCACGCGCGGTGGTGCCCTTTGCCCTGACCGACCGGATACCTGGTTCGATCGTCCTGCACGAGGCGATGCAGACCGCCACGGGTCCGGGTCAGGCCGGTAAGGCGGGTGCCCGCGTCGCCTGCCTCACCCTCACCAGGAAATAACACCCGTTCCGTTCGCTGGTTCACCCCGCGGCACTGCGTTGCGTGTCGTGGTTGTTTCCTCGCGGTGCGTCGCTGCACCCCCAGAACGCCACCGCGACTCCCTGAGGGCTTAAAGTCGGTGCCCGGGAGGTGACCATGCGAAACCGGGCCTGGTTGTTCATCGGTCCCGCGCTGGCGGTCGTGTTGGTACTGGTGGCGCTGCTGTTCCCGTGGAAGGCATCGGAGGCCCCGTCCGGGCTAGCCCCGGCTTCCTCCGGCGCGGTGCCGCGGCCGGTCATGGGATCCGATGGCATCGGCGATCCGTACTTTCCCCAGGCGGGTAACGGGGGCTACGACGTCACCTCCTATGACATTCAAGTTCGGTATGACCCTCCTTCCGATCGGCTCGAGGGGCACACGATGATCATCGCGCGGGCCATCGAAAGCCTCTCCCGGTTCAACCTCGACCTGAGGCTTCCCCCCAGCGCGGTCACGGTGAATGACCAGCCGGCGCAGATCCACCAGGACGGCGGCGAGCTGCGGATCACCCCGGCCGCTCCGGTGCCGGCCGGCGCGCCGATGACCGTGCGGGTGGACTACGCCGGGGTGCCCTCGGCCATCCGCGACGGGACCGGGGATCCCTCGCCCTGGAAGCGCACCGCCGATGGCGCGCTCGCGGTGAATGAGCCCGAGATCGCGCCCTGGTGGTACCCGGTCAACGACCACCCCTCGGACAAAGCGGCTTACACGATCACCGCTGTCGTGCCGGCCGGCCTCAAAGTGATCTCGAATGGAGTGCTGCTTGGCGGGCCCGAGCCTGCCGGGCCGGGCCTGGAGCGATGGCGCTGGCAGGAAAGCGAGCCGATGGCTCCCTACCTGGCCTTCCTCGCGATCGGCAAGTACGACATCGTCCGCCGGGATACCCGCTTCGGACTGTATCTCTCGGCCTTCGATCAGGGGCTCGAACCCCGGCTCGCGGAGTCCGCGCGCGCTTCGGTGGAGCGCACGCCGGAGGTCCTAGAATTCCTCTCCGGGATCTTCGGTCCCTACCCGTTCCACCAGCTTGGCGGGGTGGTGCCGGACGCCAACCTGGGTTTCGCGCTGGAGACCCAGACCCGCCCGGTGTACTCACCGGATTTTTTCGTCCTAGGGCCGGACGTGTCGGTGGTCGTTCATGAGCTCGCTCACCAGTGGTTCGGGGATAGCGTTTCGGTCCGCCGATGGAGCGACATCTGGCTGAACGAAGGCTTCGCCACGTACGCCGAATGGCTCTGGAACGAAAACCATGGCGGTCCCAGCGCCCAGCAGCAGGCCGACCAGGAATACGCCCGCCACCCCGCCAGTGAACCTTTCTGGCGGATCCCCCCGGGGGCTCCCGGCGACCGCAAGACGGTGCTCAGCAGCCCGGTGTACCGCCGGGGCGCCATGGCGCTGCAGGCATTCCGGGCCGCGGTCGGTGACCAGAATCTCGCGGCCGCGTTCCGGGCCTGGACCACCGAGCGGGCCGGTGGCAACGGTTCGGTGCAGGACTTCATCGCCGTCGTCGAGCGCGTCTCCGGCAAGAAAGTCGGCGACATCGCCCAAACCTGGCTCTTCGCCCCCACCCGCCCCCCCGCCGCCCCCTAACCGATCGATTACCCACTGACCCGGGCCCCGTTATGGAGGCGTATCGGGGCGCAGGGCCGCCGAAAACCCCGATATGTCTCCATAACGGGATCGCGCGTGCTCAGCGGACCCCGATAAGTCTCCATAACGGGATCGGGACGCGATGGCAGCCGTCTGGGTGCCCGATCTCAGCCCATCCTGCCTCCTGGTCGGCTGCGGGCGGCGCTTCACGACCTCCTGGCCGCGCCGGCACGGCTATGCTCTCGGGACCACGGATAATTCCCTGGGGGAGCGCATGCGCACGGTCTCGCTGGTCAGCCTCGCCGATAGCCGCGGGAGCCGACGTTGAGGCGTTCACGGCCCGCCGGGCACCAGCGCACCGAGAACGGTGCTTTAGTGCGGGTGATCCGCTGTGACGGGTCGCCGGAGGCGGTCGGCGAGCTGGACGGTGCGCTGCGCGCGATGCTGGCGGGGGGCGAGGCGGTGGTCCCGCTGGGGCCAGGGCAGGAACCGCCGCCGGAGGATCCCGGGCCTGGGCAGGCCGTTGTGGGCACTTCCGGCTCTGCCGGTGCGGGCAAGTGGGTGCTGCTCGGCGCCGCGGCGCTGAGCGCCTCCGCCGCCGCCACGCACGCCAGGCTCGGGGGTGCGGGGCGCTGGCTGCTGGCGCTGCCCACCCAGCACGTCGCGGGGCTCCAGGTGCTCGTCCGGGCGGCGCTGGTGAATGGGCCACCCGCGATCCTGGACCTGCGCGGCGGGTTCGACCCGGCGGCGTTCAACGCCGCCGCGACGCGACTGGCCAGCAAGTCACAGCGGTGCTACACCGCGCTGGTACCGACCCAGCTGACCCGGCTGATGGATACCGATCCCGGGCCACTCGCCCATTTCGACGCGGTCCTGATCGGCGGCGCCGCCGCGCCGGAACGGCTCATTGATCGTGCCCGGGCGGCGGGCATACCCGTGGTGAGCACCTACGGGATGACCGAGACGGCGGGTGGCTGCGTCTACGACGGATGGCCGCTGGAGGGCACCCAGGTGCGGGTGGAGGACGGCACCGGCCGGGTCGAGCTGGCCGGCCCGATGCTGGCCACCGGTTACCTGCGCGCTCCGCAGGACGCGGCAGGGGACACCACTGCGGGGGACTCGGGTGAGGTGTTCCACGATGGCTGGTTCCGGACCTGCGATCTCGGGGAACTCGATTCCCGGGGCCGGCTGCGGGTGCTCGGCCGCGCTGACGACGTGATCGTCACCGGCGGGAGCAAGGTGGTTCCCGTCGAGGTGGAGGCCGTGCTGGCCAGCCTGCCCGGTGTCGCCGCAGCGTGCGTGGTGGGCGTGCCCGACCCAGAGTGGGGTGAGCGGGTCACCGCCGTCGTGATACCCGCCGATCCCGGGCACCCCCCCGACCCCGGTGCCGTGCGGCGGGCCGCGCGGGGCCTGCTGAGCGGGCCGCAGGTGCCCAAAGAGGTCATCCTGCTGGACGCGCTGCCGCTACGAGGCGTGGGGAAGCCGGATCGCAGGGCGCTCCGGAGCATGCTCGCCGCCCGAAATCGCTGAACTTTTAGCCACGCTCCGTACAGGTTCACCCACACTGGGTATGGACGAGGGACATCGCCGCCAGGTGTAGTTGATACCACACATCCCACTAGTCACATCAGTCACAGCCGCAACGCTCGCACCCGAACTCAGGAGCGCATCCGTGACACCGCTGGCTCGCTGGTACCGCCGTGCCCGCATCACGGCCCGGGTCGCCCTCCTGGCTGTGATCACGCTGCTCACCGGGCTGGCTGGGGAACTACCGCCAGCGCTGGCCCTCAGTGATTCCCCCGGGCCACCGCTCGGGCGCGGTACCAGCTGGCTCGCTCAGCTCACCCCCGGCGCCGACGACAGCAATGTGCGCTACGAGTCCGGTGGCCTGCGCCTGGATTCCCGCCCCGCCGGGCCGGCCAGCGTCAGATCCGGTGATCCAGAGGGCATGCTGCTCACCGCGGCGCACCCGCTGACCGAGTTCAGCAGCCAGGTGCTGGCCACGATCACCGCCGAGCGCCCCGCTGGCGCGGGCGTCAGCGTGGACGTCCGCGGCACCCGGGGCGATGGGTCGTGGACCGAGTGGGTCAGCGCCGAGCCGGAGCTGCCGGCCCGGCTGAGTGCCGCAGTCACCGCTGTGCAGGCCCGGGTGGTGCTGCGTGCTGTCAAGGGCGGCCCCAGCCCTGTGGTCAGATCGCTGCGCCTGACCGCCCTGCCCGGGGTGCGGCTACTCGCCGCCCGCCCGGGCGGTGCCCCCACCTACCGGGTGTTCGCCACCCGCGAAGGTCTCGCCGGGGCCACCACAGCCAACGGGCACCGGATCACGCCACGGGACCATTTCGTGGCGCTGCCCTCACGCCGGGGCCTGTCCCCCCGCGACTCGGGCGACTACACGGTGAAGGTGTGCGCCGAGAACGGCCGGTGCGAATGGGCGCCGGTATGGGATGTCGGGCCGTGGAACACCACCGACGACTACTGGAACCCCGGGCCCGCCCGCCAGTCCTGGTCCGACCTGCCCCAGGGGCAGCCCGAGGCCCAGGCCGCCTACCACGACGATTACCACGACGGCGCGGACCAGTTCGGCCGGGAAGTCCGTAATCCAGCCGGAATCGACCTGGCGGATGGCACGTTCTGGGACGGCCTGGGACTGCGGGAGAACAGCTGGGTCACCGTCACTTACCTGTGGGCCCAGGGGGAATCGGCGCAGGGGGAATCACCGGCCATCGTGCGGCTGCCGGTCCTGCCGGTCCGCAGCGGTCCCGGTGAGAAGTATCCCGCCGTCGGCCTGGCCGCCCAGCACGCCACGCTCATGGTCGACTGCGCCGTCATCGGCGAGCCCGTCACCGGCGGTGAGGGCAGCATCGACCAGTGGCTGCGGATCGGCCCGGGACAGTTCATCCCGGCGGCGCACGCCAGTTTCCCCGGGGCCCGGGCCACCGACGACGCCGTGCCAGCGGAGAAGGCCCGCACCGGGAAGGGCCACGGGACTCGCCAAGTGCCCGCCGCGCCCTGCGCCGCCCCGTAGGGTAAGCAGGTGACCAGTGTGGCTCAGTGGGTGGAGGGAGCACGCCCCCGGACATTGCCCAACTCCATCGCCCCGGTGCTGGCGGGCTGGGGCGCGGCGGCCACGCTGGGATCATCGCACTGGGGATCATCAGGCTGGGGATCATCGCAGTGGACCCGGGCATTGCTCACGCTGGTCGTGACCATGGGGCTGCAAGTCGGGGTCAACTACGCCAACGACTATTCCGATGGCATCCGGGGCACCGATGCCCGCCGGGTGGGCCCGATGCGGCTGGTGGGTTCGGGTGCGGCGGCGCCCGCGGCGGTGCGCGCGGCCGCGCTGGCCAGTTTCGCCGTCGCCGGGGCAGCCGGGCTGGCGCTGGTCGCGCTCACCGGGTACTGGTGGCTGCTGGCGCTGGGCGCCGTCTGCGTCGCCGGGGCGTGGTGCTACACCGGCG
This sequence comes from Pseudonocardiaceae bacterium, assembly GCA_035712045.1. Lineage (GTDB taxonomy): Bacteria > Actinomycetota > Actinomycetes > Mycobacteriales > Pseudonocardiaceae. The sequence goes on along the minus strand of DASTBN010000223.1, from coordinate 4,601 downwards.
GGCCCCGCCCGTATGGCTATTCCGGGCTGGGCGAGCTCGCGGTGTTCGTCTTCTTCGGGCTGGTCGCCGTGCTCGGCACCGAGTACGTGCTCAGCGGGCGGATCACCCTCACCGGCGGCGCCGCCGCCCTCGCCGTCGGGGCCATGTCGGCGGCGGCGCTGGTAACCAACAACCTGCGCGATATCCCCACCGACGCGGTATCGGGCAAGCGCACGCTGGCCGTGCGGCTCGGCGAGCACCGGACCAGGACGCTGTACACCGCGCTGATGTGCGTCCCGTTCGCGGTGACCCTCGGGCTGGTGATCACCCGGTGGACCGCGCTGGCGGGCTTGCTCGCGCTGGTGTTCGCGGTGCCCGCGCTGCGCCGCGTGCGCGGTGGCGCGCTCGGCGCGGATCTCATTCCCGCGCTGCGGGACACCGGCCTGACCATGCTGGTGTGGGCACTGGCCCTAGCCCTGACCCGCGGCCTGGGCTGGTGAGGCTGGGCTGGCGAGCCTGGGCTGGCGAAATTCAGGACTCACCGCGCAACTGGCGGCGGAGCCGGTCGCGCTCGGCCCGGCGGCGCGCTCCCGCCACGGCCAGGCCAGCGCTCACCCGGGACCGCAACGAGCCCAGCAGCACCATGGACAGCGGCAGCGCCACCACCAGCGCGAGCAGGATCGCCACCGGCAGCGGGACGCCAGCGAGCACCAGGACCGCCGCTAGCACAGCGATCAGCGCGAACCTGGCCAGAGTGTAAAGCGCCAGGTCACGAGCGAGGGTGGACGGCGTCGGCGGGGTCTGCGGTGCCACCACGAGCACCGAGCTTAGTCCCGTGCCAGAACAGGTGGCCGGGAGGTGAACAAGGCCCGAATCACGCGATTCATCCCATTACCGACGCTTTACCTCTACAGAACCGTTCGAGTACCTAGCGAGCGAGGTGTCACGATACTCCCCTAGGTCCCGACTGAGAGCCCGGCGAGCTAGGGGAGGCTTCGTCATGTCCCAGCCACAAAGCACCGAACGCTTACTCACCCCCGGAGAGGTGGCCGCGCTGTTCCGGGTGGATCCCAAGACCGTCACCCGGTGGGCCTCCGCCGGGCGGATCGGCTCAATCCGCACCCCGGGCGGGCACCGGCGATTCCGGGAGACCGAGGTCCGCGCGCTGCTCGCCTCGCTCACCACCCCAGCGCCACTGGATCGCTCGGAGCGGGTGGTCCGCAAGAACGCCGGGTAAAATCCGGGGGGAGGCACGTTCGCCTGCTTCGCGGCGCGCTACTACGCTCAGTGGCAACGTGGAGGAGGTGACGGCTGTGCACTACCTGCTCGCGGCGATCGGCTTGGCCGGGATCACCGTGCTGGTGTGGAAGGCGCTGCGCCCGCAACGCCCGGCGACGGGTTCCGTGCTCGCCCCGGATGACGATCCGGAATTCCTCCGGGGCCTGAACCGCAAACCCGAGGAATAGGGCTAGATCCCGGCGTAGGAGTGCCAGCCGGCCACGACGATGTTGACGAAGAACAGGTTGAACAGCATCACCGCGAAGCCCGCTACGTTGATCCACGCCGCTGGTGCCCCGCGCCATCCCGCCGTAGCCCTGGCGTGCAGGTAACCCGCGTACACCACCCAGGCGACCAGGGCGCACGTCTCCTTCGGGTCCCAGCCCCAGTACCGCCCCCAGGCCGCCTCGGCCCAGATCGCCCCGGCGATGATCGCGAATGTCCAGATCGGGAAGGCCATCACCGCGGTCCGGTAGGCCAGCCGGTCCAGCGTGGCCGGCTCCGGCAGCTGGGAGCTCAGCCGCGAACCGCACAAGTAGAGCACGCTCGCCACCCCAGAGATCAGCAGGATGCCCGTCGCGGTGATCGCCGCCGATACATGAATGGTGATCCAGTACGAATTCAGCGCCGGGATCAGCGGGGCGGCGTTCGCGTAGAGCACCGTGCCACCCAGGAACATCAGCACCACCACGGGCAGCAGCACGAACACACCGAGCCGGCGCAAGAACGCGGCCGTGGCGCGCTGCCGGTATAGCACGATCAGCCAGCAGGTCATCGCGGCGAAACAGATCGCCGAGACGAACTCGTACATGTTGGCCCAGGGCACCCGCCCGATCGCCGCGCCGCGCAGCGCCAGCGAGCTGGCGTGAATGCCCGCCGCGAGCACGGTCAGCGCCACCGCGGAGCGGCCGATCCGCTCGGGCTTGCCGCGCGGCAGGGCGTCGCGCGGTCGGGCGAGGGTGGCTACTGATCCCGCTCCCCCGGCGGCCGCGAGCACCCGGCCCGCTGAGTACTCGACCGCATGCAGGACCATCACGAGCAGGTAGAGGACCAGCGCGGTGCCGTAGGCGAGGTCACTGTAAGCGGCCAGGACCGGGTTGATCGGCACCGCTCATCTCCCTTCCCGCGAAGCCCTAGCGGGCCCGGCGGGCACTGGCGGTGTCACCCGCCCGGCGGGGAGCAGATCGGCCGCGATCCGCTCGAATTCCTCGCCGTAACCGGCGGCCTCGGTCCGGGCCAATCCGCCCAGTTCGACCACGGTACCGGCTGCTTCACCCGGGGTGACGCGCACCCAGAACCGGCGGCGTTTCACAGTGAGCGAAAGCCCCAGGCCGCCGAGCACTCCCGCCGCGAAGCCCAGTACCCACAGTTGCGCTGGGTCGTAGGAGACCTGCAGGGACACGAACCGGGTCACGCCGTCGAAACGCACCACCGTGCCCTCGGGCAGGGTGAGCTGCCCACCGGGCCGCAAGTTGGCGCGCTTCACCTGCTTGAGGCGGCCCGAGTCCAGCATGGCCTGATCGACCGTGAAGATCGACTGCCCGCGGCCGGAATTGTTGCCGAGGTCACCTTCGAGCACATCGATGGCGACCGCCGGATCGAGCAGGTCCGGGAACGCCGACGACAGCAGCGTGCCGCGGAAGGCCGCGGTCGGCGCGAACAGCCCGGTGATCGCGAGCTGGCGGGTGCGCCGCTGCGCGTCGTCGGTGACGCCGGGCGGGTCGAATTTCGTGGTGCCCTCCGAGAGCAGGGTGGCCAGCTCCACCGGCGGCCACTGCACCTCGGCACTGCGCCGCTGCCCGTCCGGGTAGGTGACGGTGAACCGGGGCGCGTATCCGTGGCCGAGCAGGTAGACCCGGGTGCCGCCGATCCGCAATGGATCGTTGACCCGCACCTGATAGGGATGCCACGTGCCGGTGGCCAGGTCTCCGGGCCCCTGGTAGGAGATGCTCGCCCGGAAATCCTCCGGTTGACCGCTGGGCAGGTAGCTCGGGGTGAAGCCGTCGACCCGCACGCAGAACGGGGTGAGCGCGGTGCCGTCAACGGATCGGCCAGGAGTGAACGAATCGTAGGCCAGCGGGCCGGAGTTGCAGAACTGCGAGCCGTTGACCAGCACGATCACCTGGCCCTGGTAGCCGACCAGCTTGCCGATCGCGAAAGACACCAGCAGCCCGAGCAGCGCGATGTGGAAGACAAGGTTGCCCAGCTCCCTCAAGTAGCCCCGCTCGGCGGCCAGCGTCCGGACCCCGCCAGGCTCGTCACGCTCGATGACCCGCCACCCGCCCAGCCGCCGCCGGGCGGCGGTGATGATCTCCCCGGGAGTCGCCGGGGTCTCACCCGTGGTATGGAGGGGCAGCCGGGCCAGATTCCTCGGGGTCGCCACCGGGGCTTTGCGCAGCTGGCGGGCGTAGTCGATGCTGCGGGGCACTACGCAGCCCACCAGCGAGACGAACAGCAGCAGGTAGATAGCGGCGAACCAGGGACTGGCGAACACCTCGAAGAACCCGAGCGCGTCCAGCACCGGTGCCAGTTTCGGGTGCTGCTGCTGGTAGGCCCGCACCCGCTGGGGGTTCAGCGAGTACTGCGGCAGCAGAGCACCCGGCAACGCGGCCAGCGCGAGCAGGAACAGCAGCATCAGGGCGGTGCGCATACTGGTCAGCCCGCGCCAGGTGTTCCGCAGCGCCGCCGCGGCGGGATTCGCCTGTGTCATCTATACCTGTGCCATCTATACCTGTGCCATGTACGTCCGGGCCATCTAGATCGGCGTCTCGAACCCCGCCACCGGCCCGCGCAGCACCGAGATGAGCTCCGCCCACAACCCGGTGACCAGCAGCGAACCGACCACAATCAGCAGCCCGCCACCGGCCAGCTGCACCCCGCGCACGTGCTGGCGCAGCCAGCCCACCCCGCGCACGGCTCGCCGGGCGCCGAGGGCGAGCAGCACGAACGGCACTCCCAGCCCGAAGCAGTAGGCGGCCACCAGCAGCACCCCCCGCGCCAATCCCCCACCTGGAGTGCCGACAGCCAGCGCGATCACCCCCGCGAGGGTCGGCCCCAGGCACGGCGTCCAGCCCAGGCCGAACACCGCTCCCAGCAGCGGGGCGCCGATCAGATGCCGCGACCCCAACCCCTGCTGAGGATGAATCCGCAGATCCCGCTGCAACGCCGGCACCAGCCCGATGAACACCAGCCCCATCGCGATGGTGACCACCCCGCCCACCCGCTGCAGGATCACCTCGTTGACCGCCAGCCGCTGCGCGATGCCCAGCACCGTCACCACACTCGCGGTGAACACCACCGAGAACCCCAGCACGAACAGCGCCACCGCCCCCAGCACCCGTCCC
>DASTBN010000222.1:0-7319 GCA_035712045.1 Pseudonocardiaceae bacterium | reverse complement strand
ATCGGGCTGCTCGGGCCAGGTGAGATATCGGTGGATCAGCTGATCGGTACCGGCGTCTCGGGCCTGGTAGGGCTGGCCCTCGTAGTCGGATTAGGCGTGCTCGGTGCCGCGATGCTGTTAGCCGCCACCTGGCGGCCCGCGCGGCCACCGCGTGGGTGAGCACCGGGTAAGCATGACGCACCGGGACGCAACCAATCCGGCGCACAGGCGTCTCGATTTCGTAGCTGTCGTTCGGGTCCGGCGAGACTCGGTGATTGCTGAGCGTTGACGATTGTGCGCTCTGCGTGTTCAATTACGTAGCGTGTTCAGAATGTTGCGGTGTGTGTCGGCATCTGAAACTGTGCCGACATGCCGGAGCAGGGGAGGGCTGATGTCTCGACGGGGTTTGCTGGCTGGGCTGCTGGTCGGCGGACTGATCGCTGGAGGTTCGCTGGCCTCCCTGCCAGCGAGCGCCGAACCGGCGCTTGTTCCGTTGTCTCCCTCGCTCGCCACGCAGCTGCTGTCGGTGGCTTCCGGCCAGATACCGGTGATGGTGCACGGCGCGACACTGGCTGACACCGAGCGAGCGGTCAGCGCCACCGGGATGCGGCGGGTAAGCACTTTCCGCAAGATCGGTGTGGTGGTCGCGTCGGCGACCTCCCAGCAGATCGAGGCCGCCCGCACCCAGCCTGGTGTGACCTACCTCGAGGGTGACCAGCCCATCGCCATCGCGCAAGCGGACACCTCACGAGTGACCACGCGCTCCACCTCACTGGTCGCCACCCGTGGCCTGGAGGCGCAGGAGACCCTGTTCGGGGCCAACGGCGCCGCCCTGGATGGCACTGGTGTCAGCGTCGCGGTGATCGATTCCGGGATCGACCCGACGCATCCGGCTTTCGCCGGTGGCAAGGTCGTGCGCAGCCTGAAGAGCGTGTGCCTGGACGAGTCGAGCACGGCTACCAACTGCATCGTGGATATGCCCAAGGGCGTCGACACCGACACCGTCTCACTCGGTGGTCACGGCAGCCACGTGTCCAGCATCGCCGCGGGTCGCGCCGTCACCCTGAATGACGGCACCAAGGTGTCCGGCGCCGCGCCCGGCGCGCGCATCGTGTCGCTGTCCACCGGGGCGGCAGTGGTGATCCTCAGCGCGGACGCGGCACTGAACTGGGTTCTGGAGCACCACGCCGCGCCGTGCGGTGAGTCGGTGCCGGCCGCCCAGTGCCCGCCCATCAAGGTGGTCAACAACTCCTACGGCCCCCAGGGTGGCGGGAAGTTCGAGGCCGACTCGGCGACCGTCAAGCTCCAGCGCGAGCTGGTGAAGGAAGGCGTGGTCATGGTGTGGGCCGCCGGTAATGACGGCGGAGACGGCTCGAAGAGCCTCACTAACCCGCCCTCCCAGGACCCGACCCCCGGTATCATCTCGGTCGCCTCCTACTACGATCAGGGGACCGGAACCCGCAGCGGCCCGGTGTCCAAGTTCTCTTCCCGCGGCGCGAAGAGCGATCCGTCCACCTGGCCGGACATCTCCGCGCCGGGAGAGAACATCCTCGGCGCGTGCCGTGCCTACCTGCCGATCTGCTCCACCGGCCTCAAGCCGCAGAGCGGACCCAGTCCGCTTGACGTGGGCAGCTACAACACACTCAGTGGCACCTCGATGGCCGCGCCGCAGATCGCCGGGATCGTGGCGCTGTTGTTCCAGGCCAACCCCACGGCGACGCCCGCGCAGATCGAGAACGCGCTGAAGTCGACCGCGTTCCGGTACGCCAACGGTGCCCCGTACCAGCAGGTGGCTGGCTACCCGACATCGTTCGACAAGGGCACCGGACTGGTCGACACGGTGGCCGCGTCCAAAGCGCTGGGGGCGCATGGTCACTGAGCTTCTCGGCCGCGACACGGGCCGGGCGCTGGCGCACCGGCCCTGCGGCGGGCACAATGTGTCACTAAGTGCGGGCCAATGATCACGAGGACGTAGGGGAAGACGCTCCTTGTCGATCAGCGGAGGCACCACATGAGCACCAGTGGCATCGTCTATGTCCACTCGTCGCCGTCTGCGGTATGTCCGCACGTCGAGTGGGCAGTGGCGGGCGTGTTGCAGACGAAAGCGGAATTGCAATGGACCGCGCAAGCTGCGGCCCCCGGGCAGTTACGCGCCGAATGCGAATGGTCGGGCGCTCCGGGCACAGCGGCCGCCCTGGTCAGCGCGTTGCGTGCCTGGCCGATGCTGCGTTTCGAGGTCACCGAAGAAGCCAGCCCCGGGCTCGATGGGGAGCGATTCTGCTTCGTGCCTGGACTCGGCCTCTGGCGATCCCGTACCAGCGCCAACGGTGACATCGTGGTCGCTGAAGATCAGCTCCGGGCGCTGGCCGCCACCGCCCGCGACGCCCACTCCTTCGCTCACCACCTCGACCAGCTACTCGGTGCCGCCTGGGACGACGCCCTCGAACCCTTCCGCCGCGCCGCCGACGGCGCTCCCGTCACCTGGCTCCACCGCGTGGGCTAGCCCCCCCGCCGCTCTATCCCGCTACCCCAGAACCCCGATATGTCCCCATATCGGGGCCAGCGATCCGCTGATCACCCCGATATGGGGACATATCGGGGTCGGGGTGGGGCGTAGGCTGCGCCGGTGGTGCGAGTGGTTGGGTGGCGGGTGGCTGGCCTGTGCCTGGTGGTGCTGGCGGGGGCGGCGGGGGTGGGGCTGCTGCTGCGGGAGCCGCGAGCCGCCACAGGAGCGGGTCGCGGGTCGGCGATAGCGACAGCGTCGCCGCGACCGGCGGAACCGCCGGGATCGCCCGCTGTGGTGCTGGCCGAGGACGCGGCGCTGCATCCAGACGCGGAACGGATCCGGGCGGTACTGCAGAGGTATTTCGACGGGATCAACAAAGGTGACTACGCGTTGTGGCGCGGTGCCGTCATCCCGCAGTGGGCCCGGGACATCGGTGAGGCCGCCTGGCACGCCCAGTACCGGTCCACCCTGGATGGCGGCATGGTCGTGCACCGCTTGGAGCCCCGCACGGGGGGTGGTCTCCTAGCGCTGACCTCGTTCACCAGCTTGCAGAACCCCGCCGACGCGCCGCCCGAGCTGCCGGTGCGGTGCCTGCGCTGGTGGGTGTCCTATCCGCTGGTCGGTGCGGGTGAGGCGCTGCGGCTGGCGCCGAGCTCGGCGACCGCGAACCGGCTGGCCGCCTGCTGAGCGGGATCTAGAGAGGGATATTGCCGTGCGCGCCGCTGCCCGCGGGCGCGGCGGCCAGTGCCTCAGCCAGCCGACGCCGGGTCTGCGTCGGCTTGATCACCTCGTCTACCACGCCGATGGCCACCGCGCGATCCACCCCGCCAGCGAGCTTCGCGTGGTGTTCGGCCAGTTTGGTGTGCAGGGCATCGCGATCTTCCTCCGCTGCCGCGGCCAACGCCCTGCGATGCAGAATGCCCACCGCGGCCTTGGCGCCCATCACGGCTACCTCGGCGTCAGGCCAGGCGAAGACCCCGGTCGCACCCAACGACCGCGAATTCATGGCGATATAGGCACCACCGAAGGCCTTGCGCGTCACCAGAGTGATCCGCGGGACGATCGCCTCGGCGAAGGCGTGCAGCAGCTTGGCTCCTCGGCGCACCACACCGTCCCATTCCTGGCCGACTCCCGGCAGGTACCCGGGCACGTCCACCAGAACGAGCAGCGGAACCCCGAACGCGTCGCACATCCGTACGAATCGCGAGGCTTTCTCCGCTGAGACCGAGTCCAGGCAGCCGCCCAGCCGTAGCGGATTGTTTGCGATCACGCCGATGGTCCGGCCGGCGAGCCGGCCCAGGCCCACCACGATGTTGGGCGCCCACTTGGGCTGGAGCTCGACGAACCCGCCAGCGGGATCGGAGGCCTCCGGTTTGGCCGTGTCCAGCACAGCGTGTACCAGGGGGCGGACGTCATAAGCACGCTGAGGTTCCACCGGGAGATAGTCGGACAGGTCGATCTCCTCGTCGATCGAGTGCAGATCGAACATGCCAGGGCGGGCGAACAGACCCGCGATGTGCCGGGCCCGCAGGATGGCATCCGATTCAGATGTGGCTACCACATGGGCCAACCCGGACTTCTTACCGTGCGTGCTGGGACCGCCGAGCGCTTCCATGTCGATCCGCTCGCCGGTGACGCTGCGGACCACATCCGGCCCGGTTACGAACACCCGTCCGTTCGGGGCCATGATGACGATGTCGGTCAGCGCCGGGCCGTACGCGGCACCCCCCGCTGCGGCCCCGAGCACCACGGAGATCTGTGGCACCCGGCCTGAAGCCCGCACCATGGCGGCGAAGACCTGGCCCACCCCATCGAGCGCTTCCGCACCCTCGGTGAGCCGCGCGCCGCCTGAGTGCCATAACCCGATCACTGGAGTTCGTTCACGGATCGCCAGGTCGATGGCATTCACGATATGCCGGCAGCCTTCCGAACCCATCGCGCCGCCCATAATGGTCGCGTCGGTGCAGTAGGCGATCACTCTGGCCCCGTCGATGCGACCGCGAGCCGCGAGGGCCCCGCTGGCGTCGCGCGGGTGCAGCGCCACCAGCGTGCCGGGGTCGAACAGGGCCTCGAGGCGAGTCTGGGGGTCCCGTGGATCGGGAACCTGACCATTACCGGAGCGGTCGTCTTCGGAATGGCTGGCCTCGTCGGCCCGGTGTGCCACAGCTGTCATCGAGTGATCTCCTTGAGAACGCCTGCCCTGGCCACGGTCCCTCACACCGTGGTGAAGGCGAGCGCCACGTTGTGCCCGCCGAATCCGAACGAGTCGTTGATCGCGGCGCCGAGCGTGACCTCGCGGGCCGAGCCGGTCACCACGTCGAGCTGGACACCCGGGTCGATGTCCTCGAGGTTCAACGTCGGGGGCACCATCCCATCGCGCAGCGCGAGCACGCAGGCCAGGGCCTCGACCGCACCGGCGGCACCGAGCAGATGACCTAGCGCGCCCTTGGGTGCGGTGATCACCGCATGATCGCCAACCGCGGCCCGGATGGCGGCGGCCTCGGCGACGTCACCCACTGGAGTGGCCGTGGCGTGCGCGTTGACATGCCCGATGTCAGCTTTGGCCAGACCTGCGGTGCGTATGGCGGCGGAGATCGACCGCCCCGCTCCGATGCCTTCCGGCTCGGGTGCGGTGATGTGGTGGCCATCGGAGCTGGTGCCGATCCCGGCCAGCCGACCATGCCGGGTCGCTCCCCGGGCAGCCGCGAACTCGGCGCGTTCCAGCACCATCACCCCGGCGCCCTCGCCCAGCACGAACCCGTCCCGCGCGATGTCGAACGGGCGGGAGGCCAGTTCGGGCTCGTTGTTGCGGGTGCTCATGGCCCGCATCTGGGCGAACCCGGCCAGCGTGATGGGGGTGATGCAGGCCTCAGCCCCACCGGCCACCACCACGTCGACCTCGTCGGCGCGCAGCATCCGCCAGGCGATGGCCAGTGCCTCCGCACCGGACGCGCACGCCGCGACGGGGGCGTGCACGCCACCCCGGGCACCGAGATCCAGGCCGACGTGCGCGGCCGGGCCGTTGGGCATGAGCATTGGGATGGTCAGCGGTGAGACCTTCCGGATCCCGGCGTTCTCGAGCAGATCGTCCTGCCCGAGCAGCGTTAACGCCCCGCCGATGCCAGTGCCGATCACCACCGCGAGCCGCTCCGGTTCGACCTCCGGTTCGCCAGCGTGCCGCCAGGCTTCCCGGGCGGCGACGATGGCGACCTGCTCGCACCGGTCCCAGCGGCGGGCTTCCACCCGTGGCAGCGAGTCGGCGGGCTCGACCGCTAGCTTCGAGGCGATCCGCACCGGCAGGTCGAAGCGATCAACCCAATCCTCGGTCAGCGCCACGACGCCGCTCTTGCCGGAGCGCAGGGCGTCCCAGGTCGAGGTGACGTCCCCGCCCAGCGGGGTCATCGCACCAAGCCCGGTGATGACGACTTCAGTGCTCATGCGGCGGTCTTGGCGACGTAGTCCACCGCGTCACCGACGGTCTTGAGGTTGGCGAGCACATCGTCGGGCACCTTGACGCCGAACCGGTCCTCCACCTGGACGGCGATCTCCACCATGGACAGCGAGTCGATGTCCAGCTCGTCCACGAAGGACTTCTCCGGGGTGATTTCGCTGGTCTCAACGCCCGCTACCTCGTTCACGATCTCGGCGATGCCGCGCAGGATCTCCTCATTCGTCACTGATGTCCGTCCCTTCTCCTCGGCCGGTGACCGGGGCACCTTGCCCCGCCCGGCGATGCATTCTCCAGCTGTGGAGGATCCGGTTCACGGCAGGATCACCACCTGGCTCGCATAGGACAGCCCGGCGCCGAATCCGACCAGTAACGCGAGGTCCCCGGAGGAGACCCGGCCCTGCTCCCGCATGTGATCCAGCGCGAGAGGAATCGACGCTGAGGAGGTGTTGCCCGAGTAGACGATGTCGTCGGCCACCACGAGGTCTTCGCGGGCTCCAGCGGCCCGGATCCGCTTGGCGATGGCTTCGACGATGCGCAGGTTGGCCTGATGCGGCACCAGCACATCGACCGCCGCCGGAGTGACCCCGGCCAGCTCCAGCGCCCGCAGCGCCACCGGCGCGATCGTGGTGATCGCCCACCGGTACACCTCGCGGCCTTCCTGCCGGATGAAGGAGTTACGGTCCGCGATCACGATGGTGTCGACCAGGTCACCGGCGCTCCCCGCGGCGATCGGGCCTATCCCGGGCCGATCGCCAGCCAGGCACGGGCCGACCACCGCCGCGCCCGCGCCGTCGGCGAAGATGATGCAGGTGGAACGGTCCAGGGGATCGACCCAGTCGGACAGCTTCTCCGCGCCGATCACCAGCACATGCCGGGCGCTGCCCGCGCGGATCATGTCCGAGGCGGTGCCCAGCCCGTAGCAGAAACCGGCGCATGCGGCGTTGATGTCGAAGGCGGGGGCCGCGCGCACTCCGATGCGATCCGCGGCCTGTGCGGCGGCGTTGGGAATGTACGCGGGCATCGTGCAGGTCGCGACCAGGACCGCGTCGATGTCCGAGGGCGCCAGCCCCGCGTCGGCGAGTGCCTTGGCGCCCGCGTCGACAGCCATGTCGACCACCGACTGGTCACCGCGGGCGAAGCGCCGCTCGATGATGCCGACCCGGGTGCGGATCCACTCGTCGGTGGTGTCCACCCCACGGGCGGCGATGTCGGCGTTGGTCACGATCTGTTCGGGCGCCGCGCTGCCCAGGCCGAGGATCCGCGCGCCAGCGGCCGGGGTGAGCTGCCGGAGTGGGGGGCTCACGCGTGGTGTCCTGAACGCGCGGCGCTGATGTGATCGCTGAGCAAGTCAGTGACCTTATCGAGGTCCCCCGGTGTCTTCAG
>DASTBN010000221.1:0-4798 GCA_035712045.1 Pseudonocardiaceae bacterium | reverse complement strand
TCATCGGTGAGTACTCACCGATGCGATCAACGTTGCCCCGTGCTACGACCCGGTCGTTGGCTGCGATGATCTCGATGTGCGCCCGTGCGGGCGCGGCATGGATGAGCACGCGATGGAACCCGCCAGCTGTGGTACAGCGGGCAAACTCAAGCCCATTCATCGCCCCGTCACGGCTGCGGATATTCCATGTCCAGTTCATCGCGCCGCCGCGTTGGCTCGTACTTGTTCGGGTTTCGTCGCCCCGGCGGTGTCCATGAGTGTCACACCGCACTCCATGGCGGCATCGACCACACCGCGCGTTTCCTCCAGGCCGAGACGGCCACCGAAGTTGTTCCTTCCGAGGCCGATCACCGACACCGTGAGACCGGATTCACCTAACTGGCGATACCGCATGTCATACCTTTCGTCGCCAACACACCGGGCTCGGCCGGTGAGCAGCGACGCCAGGCGACCTTCACCGCATCCGATATCGAGGATCGGCCCCCGCAACTCACCCGGCGATCATCTCGTGTACGTCCCGCAGCGACTCCCACGACCGCCAGCGCCCTGGGTCAGCATTGTAATCCGAACTTGTCACCAGGTTTGACCCTGTCGAGTTCGGGTTACCCGAGGCGCAGAACCGGCTGGCCCATGAGAGGAGCCCCAGTGATCACCCGGGACGAGATGATGTACAGATTGGTGAGTTTTGGCAGTGGCCTCCTCGGCGGTGCGCTCGCCGGCGCCCTGGCGACCCGGATCTGGCGCGGGCTCTCCCACAGCGACGAAATACCCAAGCCAACCGCGCTGGACCACCGCAGCCGGGAAGTCCTGATCGCGGGCTTGCTGCAGGGGGCGGTATTTGGCCTGGTCAAGGCCGCGATGAGTCGGCTCACCGCGAAGGGGTACCGGCAGATCACCGGAACCGGCTGGCAGGCATGACCGCTAGCGGCAGCCACGCGCGGTCACAGCGGTGTGACGTAGGCGGCGGAAATACCGCCATCGACCAGGAATGTCGAGGCGGTGATGAAGGAGGCGTCGTCGCTGGCCAGGAAAGCCACTGCGGCGGCGATCTCCTCCGGCTCGCCGAAGCGGCCCATCGGAACGTGCACCAGGCGCCGCTGTGCGCGCTCCGGGTCTGAGGCGAACAGCTCCCGCAGCAGCGGGGTGTTCACAGGGCCCGGGCATAGCGCGTTGACCCGGATGCTCTCGCGGGCGAACTGCACACCCAGCTCCCGGGATAGCGCCACCACCCCGCCTTTGGAGGCGGTGTAGGAGATCTGCGAGGTTGCCGATCCCATCATCGCCACGAACGACGCGGTGTTGATGATCGAGCCCCGGCCCTGGCGCCGCATGTGCGGCAGCACAGCCTGGCAGCACAGGTACACCGAGGTGAGGTTGACCTCCTGGACCCGGCGCCAGGCCTCCAGCCCGGTCGTCAGGATCGAGTCATCCTCCGGCGGGGAAATGCCGGCGTTGTGGAAGGAGACATCCACCGTGCCATAACGCTCCACCACCGCGGCGAACAGCGCCCGCACCTCGGACTCGCTGGTCACATCGGTGCGGACGAATAACCCGCGCACTTCCTCGGCAGTGGCCGCGCCGTCGGCCTGATCGATATCGGCGATCACCACCGTGGCGCCGTCGGCGGCGAGTCGGCGTGCCGAGGCCAGGCCGATGCCGCTCGCCCCGCCGGTTACCACCGCGACCCGGCCATCCAGCCGCCTGCCCATCCTCCGTACCTCCGATTCGGTCTATGAACTCGACAGTGACGTTTTTCGGTCCTCAATGCGGATGAGCGGTGCGAGTCAGAGGCGTTCGAAACCGCGGCGGAGTTCCCAGTCGGTTACCGCGGTGTCGAAGGCGGCCAGTTCCACTGCGGCGGCGTGGCAGTAGTGCTCGACGACCTCGGCGCCGAACGCCTCCCGTGCCACCGGGCTCTCGGCCAGCAGGTGCGCGGCCTCTCGCAAGGACGTCGGCACCCGGGGCGCGTCCGAGTGGTAGGCGTTGCCGGTGAACGGGGCGGGCAGGGTCAGCTCGTGCTCGATCCCGTGGAGCCCGGCCGCGATCGACGCGGCCACCGCCAGGTAGGGGTTGACGTCACCGCCGGGGACGCGGTTTTCCACCCGCAGTGACGGGCCGTGCCCGACGACCCGCAGCGCGCAGGTCCGGTTGTCCAGCCCCCAGACCAGCGCGGTCGGGGCGAAACTGGCTGACGCGAAGCGCTTATAGGAGTTGATGTTCGGCGCGAACAGGCAGGTGAGCTCGCGCTGACAGGCCAGCTGCCCGGCTAGGAAGTGCTCCATCAGCGGGGAGAATCCGTATGGTGAGTCCCCCGGGAACACTAGCTCCCCGTCCTCGCCGCGCAGGGAGAGGTGGATGTGGCAGGAGTTGCCCTCCCGCTGGTCGTATTTGGCTATAAAGGTCAGGCTCATCCCGGCTTTTTCAGCGATCTCTTTGGCGCCGGTCTTGTAGACGCTGTGGTTGTCGCAGGTGGTGAGCGCGTCGGCGTAGCGGAAGGTGATCTCGTGCTGGCCCAGGTTGGCCTCGCCCTTAGCCGATTCGACGGTCATGCCAGCACCGGTCATGCCGTTGCGGATGGCGCGCAGCAATCCCTCAATGCGCCCGGTGCCGAGCATCGAATAGTCGACGTTGTAGCGGTTCGCCCGCTCCAGCTCGCGGTAGCCCTTACGCCAGGCGGCGTCGTAGGAGTCGGCGAAGACGAGGAACTCCAGCTCGGTGCCGACCTGCGCGCTCAGCCCGCGCCCGGCGAGCCGATCCAGCTGGCGGCGCAGGATGTGGCGTGGCGAGACGGACACCGGGGCGCCGTCCGTCCGGTGCGCGTCCGCCAGCACCAGTGCGGTGGCGTCATGCCAGGGCACCCGGCGCAGCGTGCTCAGGTCGGGCGCGAGCACGAAGTCGCCGTAACCGCGTTCCCAGGATGTAAGCGCGTAGCCGTCCACCGGGGTCATCTCCACATCGACGGCCAGCAGGTAGCTGCACGCCTCGGCGGAATTCTTGACCACCTCGTCGAGGAAGTGGCGGGCGGCGTAGCGCTTTCCCTGGAGCCGCCCCTGCATGTCGGTCAGCGCCAGCAGCACTGTGTCCACCTGGCGCTCGGCGACGAGCACCCGGAGCTCTTCGAGCGTCAGCCGTCCCTGTCGATGAGCCACACCCGTTGTGGTACCACAGTTCGGCCACCCCGCACGCTTCAACGATCGGCGTCAGTGGGTGAGCAGGCTGTTGACGTACTCCACACCGAGGTGATAGCCCAGGGTGAGCGCGAACACCAGCGCCATCAGCAACGTGAATCCCATAGCCCATCGCATCGTGATCAGTCCCTCCGCATTCATGTATCACCCCAATGACGGGCGGAGTCGCTGCGCGAATACGTGAGGCCACACACGTTCCAGCGGGCGACCCGGCGCTTAGCGGTCCGCGCCGTCGTGTCCGGACTGCCAGAGCGCGCGGCGGGCACGCACGATGGGTAGCGGGTCGTACGGGCGGCGGAGGAGGTGCCGCATGATCGCGCCCGGCACAGTGCGGGTGAAGAACACTCCCGCGTCGATTGATTCCCGCACCGCGCGCACGTGCTCACGCGGCACGCCGGCCGGAATGACGCCCTGGCTCAGGTCAGCGAGGTCGGCCCGCCGGAAGGCCTCGGCCAGCCTCGCGTGACGTCCCCGGTAGGGAGTCAGGTGATGGTGCTTGGCGACGATGACGGCGAGCTCCTCGGCCCAGCTATCGCGCCCGGTCCGTGTGAGCCAGGCGTCCATGGTCTGGATGGAGGGTCCGAGATAGTTCAATGAGCTGAACACATCAATGTCGTGAAACGCTGCCGCGATCGCCAGTTTGGTGTCCCGATCGTCCCGGTCCGGTACCAGTACGCGGGCCATATTGAACACCCGGTAGGCGTGACCCCGGTAACTTGACCAGCCCCGTTCATCACCCTGTGAATGATCACGATGGGAATCGAGGATCTCCTCGATGAGAGGATGAGTCCGCACGAGGCCAGCTGTCACGGATAGCACAGTACTCACGTGGCGAGGTGCCCCTACAGGGGAAAAGATGAGCTCATGGAAATCTGGATTAATCCGGACTGCTCTAAGTGCCGTTCCGCGCTGTCGCTGTTGGACGCAGCGGGCTCCCGGTACACGGTGCGGCACTACCTGGACGCACCGCCGAGCGCTCAGGAGCTCGAAGCGGTATTGCGGCGCCTTGGCCTGGAGCCCTGGGACATCGCCCGGGTCGGAGAACCCGTGGCGGCCGAGCTGGGCTTGGCGGACTGGTCACGTGAGAAGGCTGACCGGGCCCGCTGGATCGAGGCGCTGGCCGCCCATCCGATCTTGATCCAGCGGCCGATCATCACCGCAGACGACGGGACCGCGGTGATAGCCCGCTCACCGGATTCGGTTCGCTCCGTCCTGCCGTAGGCTGGCCGCCAGAAGCTGTGAAGGCGGGGGCCACTCGACCAGCGGCCAGCCGGAGTCTGGACAGGGAACCCGGGAACTCGCGAGGCCATGTCGGGGGCATGGGACACATTTGGGACAGCAAGGGCTGCGTGAGCGGTTCGACGATTATCATGACCTCCAGCCAGTGGGGCCACCCTTATAGATTGGATCGCCTCCGTCGCGTCCATCGCAGCTGTCGTGACGGATCGGGTGTCGACGGGCGTGGGTGGTTTGGTGCGATTCGATCGCCGAGATGCTCATCCTGTGCCGCCGAGTGGGCGGGCAGGGTGGGCTGCCCGCCCGGCGCCTCCGGGTGGGTGCTCAGAACGGTGGTTCGTCGGGTAGCTCAGGGGGTGGTGGTCGCGGTGGCT
>DASTBN010000220.1:0-4048 GCA_035712045.1 Pseudonocardiaceae bacterium | reverse complement strand
CCGCTCAGGATGCCGCACGCGGTGCGCGTTTTCGGCCAGCCGTAGCCAGGTTGTCTGCGACGCGTCGAGTGCATCGGCGTCCTGCATCCGGAACGAGCGCACCGTCGAGGACACGAGCCTGCTATACCGGCGAAGGATTTCTTCCCATGCCGCAGGATCTCCATTCCCGGCGCGCCGCAACGTGTCAGTCATATCGCTCACGGCGTCGGCGGGAGTGTCATGAATGGTAACGGTTGTCATGAGTGTCGTGACCCCCTGTGAGCCGTCTGCGCCTACGCCCCTGGCTGGTCTCGCCGGTGACTGATGCCCGCGAAAGTCTCCTGGCCCCCGATCAGGGCCTCCTCGAGCTCGCGGAGTTCTCGTACACGTTGCGTTAGCTGCCGATACCGTCGGTCAAGAGCCCGGGTGTGCAGAACCGATCCGGTCAGCACGCCGAGGAAGAACAGCAGGACTGCGAGTAGGAACACGATGCTGACCATCGTCGCCACCTCCACTCTGATCGTATACGTATACATTATAGTTAGACAACTCGGTTCGTGGTCGCTTCGTCGCCGGGATCTCGTTCAGCGCGGGTCACCAAGCCAGGCGCGTCGGCCGCGGCGCCTGGGCGCGCGAGCGGGAGGAGCGGGAGCGTGGCGTCACCAATGGCCGCTACTGGATGTTCAGCACCGGATACGTATCCTTGTAACGTTGACGTATCTGTCATACGACGCTAGACTGTCGTTGCCCAGGGAGTCATCCGGCCTGGCTGGGCGTCGCCGACGAGGTGGAAGGGAGAATCAATGGCCACCGAGTCCTCTCCCATCTGCTTCCGCGTTCCAGCGGACGAGCGATCCCTGCTCGAGGTGGTCGCGCGGCATCAGGGCCAGACACTCTCCGCGTTTGTTCGTGACGCCGTGGTTCGTGTCGCCCAGGGCCTCATCGAGGAATACGGGGCCGAAGCGGTATTCAAGACTTTCGAAACCACTGAAACCCAGCGAGCTGAAGAGGCCAGAGCGAGGGTCGACGAGTTCCGCGCCCGCCTGCTCTCCCAGCACCGTGGATCATCTGACTGAATTGGCATGACCCGGAGGCGATGATGATCGGCAGCGGCGAAGCCGAGTCCCGCGCGATCGCAGGAGCGGTGAGGGACGCTATCGGTCAGGCCCGCCTCGACGCGGGAGTGAATCTCGCGGGTTTGCTGGCGGAAATTGGCAGTGCGGACAGCGTGGACTACCGCCAGCTTTTTATGTGCTGGCATCTCACCAGGACTCTGAGACCCTCACTGGTCGAGCAGCTGCCACCCGCCATGGTCCGCGATGTGCTCGGTCGGGAGGCCGCCCGGTCAAAGATCGTGTCTCCGCACGGTGGGGCAGGGCCCGCGATGGGCGGCGGAGATGGCGCTGACCTGGCCAGTGACCTGGATGGCATCCGATACCCGGGGTGTGAGGACCCAGGTGATAGCGCCGACCCCAGATGGCTCAGATGGTTCGGTGACGGAATAAGGGAATCACTCCCCCGGGAGTTGTGCCGGGTCAGTGAGTGCGCTCATGCCTGAAAATTGCTATATAAATTAATAAGAAGCCTGAGGAGCGGGGAGTGGTTCAGCGCAGCCTGGCGATGCCGCCATCACCACCGGCGCGCCGCGCGGCGAGCGCGACGTGATGCTTGAATTCGGTGAGCGAATCGGCATTGGTTTGATCGCGGCAACACGGCACCAGGTGATCGAGAGCCCGTAAGAGATCCGCGGCGAGGGTGACGACGATATCGTTCGTGGTCTCCACGCCGGGCTTGGCCACCCAGCGCAGCGCTTGAATCTTCCGCATCGTGATAGCCGCGATGTCGACAGTACTTCTCAGGAACTGTTCTGCGGCATCCACATGATTCAGGGCGAGTTCGTAAGTATCGGGAACCTGAAATTCATCTTTGAGGATACGGAATGCCGCCGGGGTTTCAGCGTACAGGCTGACCAGCTCTGGCGGCTTGGGACGATCATCCTCCGTAATCATCGTACCTGCACGGTACCCGGTACGGCCGCGTCCCTCCAGAAGCGCTCACACCAGGGTAAGTGGCTGGCCCCACCGGCCGATGTTACAGTCGATCAAGGTTCCCGCAGCTGATAAGGCCTGTCGTTAAGGAGCGCACCACCGGCCGCCACTCGCAGTGTTCTGGTTGTCAGGTAGGTGGTGGTGTACTGGTCGGTTCGAGGTGGCGATAGATCGTTTTGCGGGAGACGTCGATTTGTTCCACTCGCTGGCGCATGAGCTTCAGGCCGGGCACTGGAACGCCAGGGCTGCGGTGAGCGTCTCTGATTTTCGATGGCGAGGCTCAGTGTCTGATCGGGTGTGAGGACCGGACCTCGAAACCCATGGGGGCACGGCCCGGTGGTGTGGTTTGCGGCTTTAGACTGCATTGGTGCACCGGGCTGCTTTCGTCGGGCGTGAACGGGAGCTGGCGGCGTTGGGCGGCCTGCTCGATACGGCCCGCAGGGGCCACGGGTCGCTGGTCTTGATCGACGGTGAGCCGGGGATGGGGAAGACTGCGCTGGCGAACAAGGTGGTGCACCGGGCCCGCGAGCAGGGCTGGGTAACCGCGTGGGGTTCCTGCCACGAGGGCGAGGGCGCTCCGGCGTATTGGCCGTGGATCCAGATCTTGCATGATTTGGATAGCGTGGGTGACTTTTTCACCGAGCAGGACGACGGTAGCCGGTTTCGGTTGTTCCACGAGATGATCGAGGTTCTGCGGCGGTCATCGATGGAAGGCCTGCTGATCGTCCTTGACGATCTGCATTGGGCCGACCTGGTTTCAGTGCGGCTGCTGCTGATCTTGGCGGCCGAGATCGCTGAGCATCGCATGCTCGTGCTCGGTCTTTACCGGCGCGGAGATCTCGACTCGCACGGGAACGAGGTGCTATCCGCGGTCGCCCGTGAGCGCGCGACATCACGGCTCACACTCGATGGTCTCACGAGGGATGAGCTCGAGCGGTTGGCCGAGACGACGCTGGAAAGCCGACCGGAACCGGCCTTGATGCGTGCGGTGGAGAGCCGGTCCGAGGGTAACCCGTTCTACGCGTTGGAACTGCTCCGGCTTGTGCGGGAAACGGGTACCGGCGGCCTTGGCTTGCCCCGGGATGTCCGGGAAGCCATCGGACGGCGCCTGGACATCGTGTCGCCCGGGACACGGCAGCTGCTCCGGGTGGCGTCGGTGCTGGGCCGTGAGTTCACCGCTGGCCAGCTCGCAGAACTGGCCGGAGAACCTGTCGCCGCAGTGCTCGGCTTACTCGACGAAGCGCTGGCCCGCGATTTGGCCGTGGTGGACGGTTCACACACGTTTCGCTTCGCCCATGCGTTGATCCAGGAGGTCGCCTATGCGGAGCTGCCGCTGTTGGATCGACAATGGCTGCACCAGCGGGCGGCTGCGGCGTTCGACGGCGATGAGTCAGCGATCGATGCGTTCGCCCATCATCTCCGGCAGGCCGCCTCGCTCGGCTCGGCGCTGGAGGCGTTGACCGCGACACTCCGGGCTGCGGCCCGTGCCCGCAGCCAGTTGGCATATGAGCACGCTGCTTTCCAGTTCCGGCAGGCGCTGGAGCTGTGGCCGCTGTTGTCGGACCCGCCCGTGGCGGAACATGAGCTGTTGCTCGACCTGGCGCGCTGCCAGTTGCGGTCGGGTGCGGTGGCAGATGCGTGGCAGTCCTGCCACGCCGCTGCCGAATTGGGCCTCGCCACGGGCCAGGCCGCGGTCGTCGCGGACGCTGCCACCGTCATCCGTGGCACCTCCAACGCCAATGCGAACCCGTTGTGCGGTGGGATCCACGCCCTGTGCCGACAGGCTCTGGTCTTGCTCGATGGCGCGGATCCGGTGCGTCAGGCCAAGGTGCTGGCGCAGCTGGTTATCACCAGAGACGCCTTCGCTGTCAGTGGCGGCAGCTCCGAGATGAGCGAGCGGGCGCTGTGTATCGCCGAGGCCAGCGGTGACCTCGACGCTCGGTTTCTCGCACTGCAGGCACGCCAGGTCGAACTGGTGCATCCTCGCCACGTCTTAGAGCGGTTGAGTATTGGCGAGCGGG
>DASTBN010000219.1:0-2815 GCA_035712045.1 Pseudonocardiaceae bacterium | reverse complement strand
ATCCACCGTCACAGCATGGGTCGATCACTCCAAGGTGATCATTCTGGGCCGAACTCGCTGAGCAGAGCTTTGCGCTGGCGCTCGCCGAGCCCGCGCAACCGTCGGCTGGTGGCGATCTCCAGCCGCTCCATGATCTGCTGGGCGCGGACCTTGCCCACGCCGGGCAATGCCTCAAGCAAAGCCGAAACCTTCATCTTGCCCAGGATGTCATCGCTGTCAGACTTGGCCAGGACCTCTTTGAGGTTGGTCCCGCCGCGCTTGAGGCGCTCCTTGAGCTCGGCCCTGGCACGTCGGGCGGCGGCCGCCTTCTCCAACGCAGCGGCACGCTGCTCCTCGGTCAGCTCGGGAAGGGCCACGGTCTCCTCCGTCAATTGCTAGTGCTTCCAGGGTTCTGGATTGTGCGGCCGACCGTATCCCTCGCACGAGGCACCGCTTAACCCGGGGGTATCCCCGCCGACCTGGCACGACCGAAATGGATCATACGCGCCGCCTCGTCGGCGCGTCGATGGGCGGCGTGCCGCAGTGACTCAGGCCGGGGCCCGTGGCGCAGCAGCTCGCGGGAGATAGCCGCCACAATGTGCGGTACCGCCGTGCCGAAGATCCCCGCCAGATCGGCCAGATGCCCCCCCTGCTCCCCGATTCCCGGGATCAGGACCGGGCCGTTGAGCTCGCTGAGCCGCAGGCTCCCGGCTAGTGCCGTGGCTCCCACCACCACCCCGAAATCGCCCAGCGGATCCCGGCCGGCGTTGCGGGCGGCGACCTCGGTCACCACGGACTGCGCGACGGTCGTTCCCGTGCCAGTCACCGCGGCCTGCACAGTGGCGCCATCCGGGTTGGAGGTGAGCGCCAGCACGAACACCCCCCGCCCGGACTGGCTGGCCAGCTCGAACGCGGGCTCGAGCGCCCCGACCCCGAGGTAGGGCGACAGGGTGATCGCATCGGCGCTCAGCGGCGCCCCATCGCTGAGGTAGGCGGCGGCGTATCCAGCCATAGTGGAGCCGATGTCACCCCGCTTGACATCGAGCAGCACCAGGGCGCCGGCGTCCCGGGACGCCGCCAGTACGCGCTCCAGTACCGCGATCCCCCGCGCCCCGTGGCACTCGAAGAACGCCGACTGCGGCTTCACCACCGCCACGACCGGCGCCAGGGCCTCCACCGCCCCCAGCGCGAACCGTTCCAGCCCGCTGGCGTCTTCGCTGAGCCCCCACGCCCGCAGCAGTTCCGGATGCGGATCGATCCCCGCGCACAACGGCCCCCGCGTCCCCGTGGCCCTCATTAGCCGTGCCCCGAATCCGCTTCCGGCGAGCTGACCGGGGGTAGCAGGCACGACATAACCCCGCTCAGCCCGCTGAATGCGCGGAGGCACGCAGATCGTTGTGGAAGGACTGGAGGGGGCGGACGGTAATCTCGTTACGGATGAGAGCTTCGATTCCCTGAACGGCCGCCGCAGCGCCTTGGACGGTAGTGATGCAGGGGATGGAGCGGGACACTGCGGCGGTGCGGATCTCGTAGCCGTCGACACGGGGGCCGGGGTTTCCGTAGGGAGTGTTGATGATCATATCGATCTCGCCGGCGTTGATCAGATCTACGATATTGTCCGGGCCTTCGAAGTGCTTGCGGACCACGGTCGCGGGGATTCCGTTGCGGTGTAATGTGTTCGCGGTTCCCCGGGTGGCGAGCACCTCGAACCCCAGGTCAGCCAGGCGTTTGACCGGGAACACCATGGCCCGCTTGTCCCGGTTGGCCACCGACACGAAAACCCGGCCTGACGTGGGGAGCGATCCGTAGGCCGCGGCCTGGGACTTCGCGAAGGCCTGCCCGAACGCCGCGTCGATGCCCATCACCTCGCCGGTGGATTTCATCTCTGGGCCCAGCAGCGAGTCCACCCCCTTGCCCTCTGGGGTCCGGAACCGGTGGAACGGCAGCACCGCCTCCTTGACCGCCACCGGCGCGTTGGCTGGCAGCGCACCGCCATCACCGTGCGGTGGCAGCACACCCTCAGCCCGCAGCTGCGCGATGGTGGCGCCGAGCATGATCCGGGCGGCGGCCTTGGCGAGCGGCACCGCGGTGACCTTGGACACGAACGGCGCGGTGCGGCTGGCCCTCGGGTTGGCTTCCAGCACGTAGAGCACGTCGTCCTTGAGCGCGTACTGCACGTTGAGCAGGCCGCGCACGCCGATCCCGCAGGCGATCGCCTCGGTGGAGGACCGCACCGCGGCTAGGTCAGATTCGCCCAGCGTGATCGGCGGCAGCGCGCAGGAGGAGTCCCCGGAATGCACCCCCGCCTCCTCGATGTGCTCCATGATCCCGCCGAGGTAGACCTCGTGACCGTCGCAGAGCGCGTCGACATCGATCTCGATGGCGTCGTCGAGGAAACGGTCCACCAGCACCGGATGCTCAGGGGTGATCTCGGTGGCTCGGGTGATGTAACCGGCCAGGGTCTGCTCGTCGTAGACGATCTCCATGCCGCGGCCGCCGAGCACATAGGAGGGACGGACCAGCACCGGGTAGCCGATCTCCTCAGCGATCTTGCGGGCCTCCGCGAACGAGGTGGCGGTGCCGTAGGCCGGGGCGGGCAAACCGGCCCGCTCCAGCACCGCACCGAACGAACCCCGGTCTTCGGCGAGGTGGATGGCCGCTGGGGGCGTGCCCACGATCTGGACCCCGGCGTCCGCCAGCCGCCGCGCCAGCCCAAGCGGGGTCTGCCCGCCCAGCTGCACGATCACGCCGGCCACCGTACCCGAAACCCGCTCGGCGTGGACCACCTCCATGACGTCTTCGAAGGTCAGCGGCTCGAAGTAGAGCCGGTCAGCGG
>DASTBN010000218.1:0-2705 GCA_035712045.1 Pseudonocardiaceae bacterium | reverse complement strand
CCGACCGCCGGGAGCTGCTGCTGGATGTGCTGCAGCGCGGCCCGGGCCCGCTCGGGATTGCCCTGATTCAGCGCCACCTTGGCCTCGTTGAGCTCGGTCCGGACTTGGGCCGCCGTCTCCACTGAGCGAGCGTAATCATGGTAGAGAACCTGGGTCACACCCCAGAGGTGATCACCGGGTTGCGCCGACTTGGCGACCAGGCCCACCGAGGAGAAGGCGATCACCAGCACCGCTGCGGCCGCGGCTGCGGAGCCGAAGACCGGGTTACGGCGCCTGGCGGGCTGGCGGGCCGCGGCCCGGATCACCGCCATCGCGGTCGTGGTGTCCACGATCTCCCTGACCGGCTCGGCATGCACCTCACGGCGCCATTCCGCCAGGACCCGGGTCAGCTCGTCGTCAGCGTCGCTCGGGATGTACCCGCCGCCGCCAATCATGTCCAGCAACGCGTCGTCGGCCTGCACCGCGGCGAGATCAGCGGGCATCTCGTGCGGATCGCCGTTGCTGTATCCCCCGCGCGGACGCTCGTCCCAACCAGCCACTCAGACCACCCCCTCAGCCGCCAGCACGCCGCGCAACCGGCCCAATGCCCGGTGCTGCGCGACCCGGACCGCGCCAGGAGTCGAACCCACCGCTTCAGCGGTCTCCTCCGCGGAGAGCCCAACCACGACCCGCAATCGAAGAATCTCGCGCTGCTTTTCCGGCAGCCTCTCCAGCAGCCTGTCTATCCTCCCGGCGAACTCGCCCGCCATCACCTGTGCCTCCGGGCCGTCAGCGAGGTCCTCCTGGGTATCAGGAACCTCCGCGACGGGCTCGGCGCGATTGCGCGCCGCCGAGCGGTGAGCGTCGGCCACCTTGTGTGCGGCGATCCCGTACACGAAGGCCAGAAAAGGCCGACCTTGATCGCGGTAACTGGGCAGGGCCGTGAGCACCGCGAGACACACCTCCTGAGCCACATCATCCGCCGAAGCGAACGACCTTTCCTGATGACCGACGCGGGAGCGGCAGTACCGCACCACGAGGGGACGGATCTGACGAAGCACACCCTCGACGGCTTCTCTCTTGCCGTCGATGGCGTCCCCGATTAGGACGTCGAGTTCGTCCCCCACAGCGGTCATCGCAGAATGCAGCCCAGCCGTTACGACGAGGGACCGACCGGGCTGAACGCCGGTCGGCGGTGGCCGCTCCGTCGTCTCGACCATGCGATCACTATCTGGAGACACGGGCACCTCGCGGGTAACCGTAGTGGGTGGACAAATCGGGCAGTTAACACGGTATCGGCCGTGTTCCGGGAGAGAACGACGGCGACCAGAACGGCAGCGGCACGGGCAGCACAAAGAGGCCGACGGGCAACGCCGCCAGCCTCCTTTGGTCGCTCAGGCCCTCTTGCTCAGGCCGCCAGTCAGGCCACGAGGCCGCGCCGGAAGCCGTGTGCCACGGCTTGAGCCCGGTCACGGACGCCGAGCTTGCGGAACAGCCGACGGGCGTGGGTCTTGACGGTGTCCTCGGACAGGTACAGCTCGCGCCCGATCTGGCCGTTGCTCTTGCCCTGGCTCATCCCGCGCAGCACCTGCAGCTCCCGCTCGGTGAGCTGGACGCCAGGGTCCGACGGCGGGCGGGGAGCTGGCACCGAGGTGCTGGCCAGCGTATGCGCGAGTGCCGCGACGAGCTCGGGCCGCGAAGCGTCCCAGCGGAGGTAACCGCGGGCGCCACCGGCGATCGCGGCGGCGATACTGCCCGCGTCGTCCGGTGCGCCGAAGACGATGACATTGGCCTGCGGGTGCGCCGAGACGAGCCGACGGGTGGCCTCCACGCCAGCCGGCACCGCACGCTGGGTGCCGACCAGGACGACATCCACCGGCTGCCGCGAATAGCGGGCTAAGAGCTCGTCACCGTGCGCTACGCAGTCGATCCGGGCGACGCCGGGTACCGCGGACATCACACGAGTGAGACCCTCGCGGACGCTTCGCCGGTCGTCGCAGATGAGAACTGCGGTCACGGAAGGACTCCTCTCCTCACAGCCAACTGATGTGCCCATCCCCCTATCGGCCATGTGAAGCCCGAACTTGACACGATCTGATGGATTTCCATCAAGATCGTCAGCCAGGAACTCCGGAGCGCCTTCATCACCGATGTGGAGCAGCGCTCACTCTACCGAGTGTGAGCAGTTCACGGCAGTACCGTGAACACGGAGGTTTCGGGCATAAGCGGCTTACCTTCGGTCGGCATCGGCTGCCCCCGCACCCAGCAGTGGGGTTGGGGACAGCCGATGGGGGTTTTGACGCCTTCGCGGGGCGGCCCGCGCACCCGCCTAGACCGGATGGCTCACCGCCGCGACCCAGTCGGGTGGCTCACCGCCGCGCCCGGCCGGGCCCAGCCTGGCAGGGCTTCACATGCCGGGGCCGTGGCCATGCCCATGACCGTGGCCGTGACCGCCTGGAGGGTTTTTCTCCGGTTTGTCAACCACGGCACTCTCCGTAGTGATGACCATCCGTGCGATGGAGGCGGCGTTGACGATCGCTGAGCGGGTCACCTTCACCGGGTCGACAATGCCGGCCGCGACGAGGTCGCGGTAGGTCATGTCCTCGGCGTCAAAGCCGTGGCCCCACTGCGCCTCGCGGACCTTGGCGACCACCACCGATCCCTCCGCGCCCGCGTTGGCCGCGATCCAGCGCAGCGGCGCGGCGGTCGCGGAGCGCACGATGGCC
>DASTBN010000217.1:0-9475 GCA_035712045.1 Pseudonocardiaceae bacterium | reverse complement strand
ATCTCCGCGATGATCGCCTCAGCCGCAGTGCGGGGTGCGATGTAGCCGGCGCTGCGCCCGGCGGGTTCCGGGGCGGGCAGGGCGCGGCGGTCCAGCTTCCCATTGGCGGTCACCGGGAACTCATCGAGCTCGATGAACGCGGAGGGCACCAGGTAGTGCGGCAGCACCGCCTCGGCGTGCGCCCGCAGCCCGGGGACGTCCAGCTCCTCGCCCGCCACGTAGGCGACCAGCCGGGCCGGGTCGTCGCAGGCGATCACCGCGGCCTGGCTGACGCCGGGGTGGCGCCGCAGGACCGTTTCGATCTCCCCGGGTTCGACCCGGAATCCCCGGATCTTGACCTGGTCATCGGCCCGGCCGAGGAAGTGCAGCCGCCCGCTGCGGTCCCAGCGCACCCGGTCCCCGCTGCGGTACATCCGGGATCCGGGGGCGCCGAAGGGGTTAGCCACGAACCGCGCCGCGGTCAGCCCCGCCCGGTTGAGGTATCCCCGGGCCAGCCCGATCCCGCTGATGTACAGCTCCCCGGCCACTCCCACCGGCACCGGGCGCATCCGCCGGTCCAGCACGTACACGCGGGTGTTCCAGATCGGGCCGCCGATCGTGGGCGCCTCGCCAGCGCTGAGCGGATCACTCCAGGTGGCCACCACGGTCGTCTCGGTCGGGCCATACGAGTTGATCATCCGGCGGCCGGGGGCCCAGCGCGAGAGCAGCTCCGCCGGGCACACGTCCCCGCCGACGATCACGGTCCGGAAATCGGGCAGCGGGTATTCAGGTGGCACGGTGGCCAGCGCCGCAGGCGGGATCAGCGCGTGCGTCACCTTCTCCTGGGTGAGGATTTGCGCCAGTTGTGCGCCAAGCAGCGGCCCCGGCGGGGGCACCACCAGCGCGGCCCCGGCCGGCAGCGACATGCACAGCTCCAGGATGGAGGCATCGAAGCTGGGTGAGGAGAACTGCAGCACCCGGTCCCCGGCCGCGACCGCGTACCGCCGCGCCTCGGCGGCGGCGAAGCTGGCCAGGCCGGTGTGGGTGACCATCACACCTTTGGGCTGCCCGGTGGAGCCGGAGGTGTAGATCACGTATGCCGGGTGCGCGGCCGCCAGGGGTACGCGCCGGTCCTCATCACGCACCACGGAATCCGGCTGCCGCTGGCACTCCGCGCGCACCGCGTCCCCGTCCAGGGCCAGCACCGGGGTGTGCGCGGGCGCGGGCAGGCCGGGAGCGAGCGCGGCCAGGGTCAGCACCAGCACGGGTGCCGCGTCGGTGAGCATGAACTCGATCCGCTGGGCGGGGTAGTCGGGGTCGACTGGCAGGAACGCCGCGCCCGCTTTGGCCGCCGCGAGCGCCGCCACCACGATGTGCGGCGAACGGGGCAGCGCCAGGGCCACGATTCGTTCCGGGCCGGCGCCGCGCGCGATCAGCACCCGGGCGAGCTGGTTGGCCCGTGCGTCCAGTTCGGCGAAGCTGAGGGTCCCGTCCGCCCCGAGTACCGCGGGCGCGCCGGGGGTGCGGGCCACCGCCGCCTCCACCAGCTCCGCCAGGGGCGCGAACGGCACGTCCCAGTAGGTGGCGTTCCACTCCATCAGCAACTGGAGGCGCTGCGCCCCGGTCAGGATGTCGATCTCGTCCACCCAGGCCGCGTCATCGGCGGCCAGTGCCCTGAGCACCTGGAGGAAGCTGGCGGCTAGCTCCTCGATGGTCGCGGCGTCGAACGCGGCGGCGTCGTAGCCGAACTCGATGGACAACCGCTCCCGGGAGGCCACCACGACACTCAGCGGGTAGTTGGTCGTCTCCACCGAGCGCAGCTCCCGGACCGAGAGCCCGTGCGCGGTGGCGGCGTCACTGACCGGGTAATTCTCGAACACCACGATGCTGTCGAACAGATGCTCACCACCGGGCAGCTCGCTCCAGGCGTGCAGCTGCGACAGCGACACGAACCCGAACCGCCGGGCCTCCGCCTGCGCGTCCTGCAGCTCCCGCAGCCACTCCACCACCCCCTTGGCACCCCGATATGTCCCCATATCGGGCTCAGCGGGGCCTTCGAGAGGGACACAGACGCGGACAGGGAGGGTGTTGATGAAGATGCCGACGATGTCGTCGACGCCGGGGAGTTCGGCGGGGCGGCCGGAGACGGTGGCGCCGAAGCAGACCTCTCGCTCGCCGCTGTAGCGGGAGAGCAGCAGCGCCCAGGCGCCCTGGATGACGGCGTTGAGGGTGAGGCGGTGGCGTTTGGCGAACTCGGCCAGGCGGGCGGAGTCCGGCTCGGGCAGCTCGGCGGGCAGGCACTGCGCTGAGCTGCTGGCGTACCCGTGTACCGGCGGGCGGTCGAAGGGCAGGGGGGTGCGGGCCTCGAAGCCGGCCAATGCCTCACGCCAGTACCGCGCGGCGTGCGCGTGGTCCTGCTCACCGAGCCAGCGCAGGTAGTCCCGGAAGGGTGGCCGGGTGGGCAGCCCCAGATCCGGATCGTCCGCGGCAAGGGCCGCGAGCTCGCCATCGGGAGTGAACTCGCGGCGCCGGAGGGCGGTGTGAGCGGCGAAGACGTCAGACAGGACCTGGAACACGCTCCAGCCATCGAGCAGCATGTGATGGAAGGTCCACACCACCTGCACCTGGGTGTCGGAGAGCCGGGCCAGCCGGACTCGCAGCAGCGGCGCGGAGGACAGGTCGAAACCCTCCTCACGGTCCCGGGTGAGCAGCCGCTGGGTTTTTTCCTCGCGCAGTGCCGGGGGCAGCTCGGCCCAGTTGTGGTATTCCACGGGCACCTCGACCCGGTGGTGCACGAGCTGGACCGGTTCCTCGACCCCGTCCCAGACCACGCTGCTGCGCAGCACCGGGGTCCGGTCCGCGACGTGCTGCCATGCCGCGCCCAGCACCCACGGGTCCGGGACACCGTCCAGGACCAGCGTGAACTGCTCAAGGTAGACCGCTTGGTCACCCTGGGCCAGAGCGTGGAACACCATGCCAGCCTGCATCGGGGTGAGCGGATACACATCCTCAATCGAGCGTCCATTACCTACGACGCGGTCCACCGTCAGCTGGTCCAGATGGGCTAACGGGAAATCCGACGGGGTGCGCCCGCCCGCGGGGGGGGAATCGCAGTGCTCGATGATCTCGGTCAAGGCCTGGATCATCGCCTCAGCCAGCCGGGCCACGGTCTGCTCGTGATGCGATTCCTGGGAGTAGTACCAGGTCAGCTCCAGTTGTTTGTGCTCGACGCGGCCCACGACATCCAGCGCGTGCTCGCGGTGCGCGCCGGGACCGACATCGGATTCCAGGCCGCCGAGCACCCGGTGGTAGAGCCCGCCGGTGGCACCGGTGGGCCAGTCGAACTGGCCGAGGTAGTTGAAGCTCACCTGAGGCGCTCGTGCGCTGAGATGCGCCCCGGTGCGGCTGAGGTACCGTAACGCTCCGTAACCCAGTCCCCGGCCCGGCACGGCCCGCAATTGCTCTTTGATCGATTTGAGGGTGTGGCCCCAATCTCGTGAGTCACAGCCTTGTGAGTCACAGCCTTGTGAGTCGCAATCCAGGGCGACGGGGAAGATGGTGGTGAACCAGCCCACCGTGCGCGAGAGATCCACGCCGGGGAACAGGTCCTCGCGGCCGTGGCCCTCCAGGTCCACCGGCACCCGGGTGCGCCCGGTCCAGTCGGCCAGCACCCGGCCGAGCGCGGCCAGCAGGACATCGTTGACCTGGGTGCGGTAGGCCCCCGGGACGTCCTGCAGCAGCGCTCTGGTGCGCTCGGGGTCCAGGCGCATGCTGACCCAGCGGGTTGAGGCGACGGTGTTGGCCCCGTGCCCGTCGAGTGGCAGTGCGGGATCGGCGTTGCGGGTCGTCTCGGCCCAGTAGAACAGCTCCGGGTCGAACCCGCCGGCGCTGGCGTGTTCGCTCAGGCGCAGCGCCCAGTCCCGGAAGGAGGTGCTGCGCGCGCCGAGGTCCACCGGCTGGCCGCCGCGCGCCTGCTGGTAGGCGGTGTCGAGGTCGTCCAGCAGGATCCGCCAGCTCACCCCGTCGACGACCAGGTGGTGCGCCGCCAGGAACAGCACCGGCCGGGCATCGGGTCCCAGCTCGAACAGTTCAGCGGCGAGTAGCGGGCGGGCCGCCAGGTCGAAACCGGCGTAGACCCGCTCGATGATCTTCTCTATCGCGGCTCGCCGGTCCGGGGCGGGCAGCGCCGAGAGGTCGTGACGGCGCGGTATCGCCGCCGGGGGCCGCGCCGGGCCGGGTGGCGGGTTGTGCTGGTGCCACTGCCCGCCGCTGTATTCGAAACGCATCCGCAGCGCGTCGTGATGCTCGGTGAGCGCCTCCAGCGCCGCTGCCAGCGCCGGGACGTCGGGTGCCTCGGTCAGTTCCAGGCGTACCGCTTGGCTGAACCGTTGCGGGTCGGCCGTCTGGGTGTGGAAGAACCAGTGCTGGATCGGGGTCAGCGGCACCGCGCCGCTGACCGGGCCGTGATCGATCCGCTCCGGCGCCGCAGTGGTGGCGTGCGCCGCCAGCGACGCGGGTGTCTGGTGGGTGAACAGATCCCTGGGGGTCAGGATCAGCCCGGCCCGCCGGGCCCGGGAGACGACCTGGATGCTGGAGATCGAGTCGCCGCCGAGGGAGAAGAAGTTGTCCTGTGCCCCGACCCGCTCGATGCCCAGCATCTCACCCCAGATCTGGGCCAGCGCGCGCTCAGCGTCGGTGCTCGGCGCGGTGTAACCCGCGCGCGCCACCGCGGTGAAGTCCGGTTCGGGCAGTGCGCGGCGGTCGAGTTTGCCGCTGCGGTTCAGCGGGAGCTGATCGAGGGTGACGAACGCGGCGGGCACCATGTAGTCCGGCAGGGTGGCGGCCAGGTGCGCCCGCAGCTCCCCGGTCTCCGGGACCTGGCCATTGGCCGCGACGAGGTAGCCGACCAGCCGTTTGGTCCCGGCGGGCTCCCCCCAGGCCACCACGACGGCGGCGGCGACGCGGGGGTGGCGGCGCAGCACGGTTTCGATCTCACCGGGCTCGATCCGGAACCCCCGGATCTTGACCTGGTCATCGGCCCGCCCCAGGAACTCCAGCTCCCCCCGGGCGTTCCACCGCACCACATCCCCCGTCCGGTACATCCGCGCCCCCGGCCCGCCAGAAACGGCGGCGAAGGGATGGGCGACAAAGCGCTCAGCGGTCAGCCCGGGACGGCGGAGATAACCCCGGGCCAGGCCCGCGCCCGCGACATACAACTCACCAGCGACTCCGACGGGCACCGGGCGCAACCAGGTGTCCAGCACATAAACCTGGGTGTTCCAGATCGGACGGCCGATCGGGGGAGCGCTCACACCAGGACGCAGCGGATCGCTCCAGCTGGTCACCACGGTGGACTCGGTCGGGCCATAAGAGTTGATCATCCGCCGGCCCGGGGCCCACCGCGCCACCAGCTCCGGCGGGCACGCGTCCCCGCCCACGATCACGGTCCGGAACTCCGCCAGCCCCGCCACCACCCGCTCCGGCACAGTGGCCAGCGCCGCCGGGGGAATCAGCGCGTGAGTGACCCGGCCCCGGGCGAGCACCCCAGCCAGCTGCTCACCCAGCAGCGGACCAGCCGGGGGCACCACCAAAGCCGCCCCAGACAGCAGCGACATGCACAACTCCAGCACCGAGGCATCAAAACTCGGCGAAGAGAACTGCAGCACCCGATCCCCCGGACACACCCCATACCGATCCCGCTCAGCAGCCGCGAAACTAGCCAGACCCGCATGAGAAACCACCACCCCCTTAGGCCGCCCCGTCGACCCCGACGTATAAATCACATACGCCGGGTGCGCCAGCAGCAGCGGAGCCAGCCGGGCCGCGTCGGTCACCGCCCGATCCGGCTGCCGCGCCGCATCAGCCAGCACGGCGGGATCGTCCAGGATCAGGGTGCCGGTACCCTCCGGCACGCTGCCGGAGATCGCGGCCAGGGTGAGCACCAGCGCGGGCGCGGAGTCGGTGAGCATGAACGCGATCCGCTCGCTGGGGTAGGCCGGGTCGACCGGCAGGAACGCCCCGCCGGCCTTGGCCACCGCCAGCTGCGCCACCACGATCTCCACCGAGCGGGGCAGCATCAGCGCCACGATCCGCTCCGGGCCGACCCCGCAGGCGATCAGCATCCGGGCCAGCTGGTTCGCCCGGGCGTCCAGCTCCGCGAAGCTCACGCTGCCGCCATCGAAGCGCACCGCCGCAGCGTCCGGTGTCCGCGCCACCGCCGCCGCGAACAGCTCCGGCAGCGTCACCGCCGCGACGTCCCTCCCGGTGTCATTCCACGTCGTGAGCAGGCATTCCTTCTCCTGATCGGTGACGACGTCGAGCAACCCGAGCGCACGGCCGGTCTCAGTGACGATCACCCGCACCAGCCGGATCAGCTGCCCCGCGAGCCGCTCAACCGTAACCGCGTCAAACAACCCCGGGTCGTACCCGAGCTCCACGCAGAGCCGCTGCCCCGCGTTCTGGGGACAGATCGCGGTTGTCTCGCCCGGATTACCGCGGTCTGTGCCCGGAACGCGGTTGGTGACCACGATGGTGAGCGGGTAGTTGGTGGTTTCGACGGCGTGGATCTCGCGCAGGGATAGGCCGTGGGCGGCGGCGAGCTCGTGGTTGATGGGGTAGTTCTCGAAGACCATGATGCTGTCGAACAGCCCCCGCGCGCCGGGCAGCGCGCTCCAGGCTTGCAGCTGGACCAGGGGGACGTGGTCGAACTGGCGGGATTCCGCCTGGCGGGCCTGCAGGTCGGGCAGCCAGTCGGCGAGGGCGGCGCTGGGGTTCACGTCGACCCGGACCGGCACGGTGTTGATGAAGATGCCGGTGATCTCCCCGGCCCCGGGCAGATCAGCGGGGCGCCCGGACACGGTGGCCCCGAAGCAGACCCAGCGTTCACCGCTGTAGCGGGAGAGCAGCAACGCCCAGGCGCCCTGCATGATGGCGTTGACCGTGAGGTGGCGGATGCGCGCGAACTCGGTGAGGCGGGCAGTGGCGTCGGGGTCCAGTTCGGCGGTGACCCACTGCGCGGAGCCGGTGGTGTGCGCCGGGCCCGGTGCGCGATCATACGGCAGCGGCGTGGGTGATTCGAGGTCACCGAGCAGGGCACGCCAATGCCGCTCGGCGTGGCTCTGGTCGCGCTCGGCCAGCCACCGCAGGTAATGCCGGAACGGGCGGCGGGCCGGCAGCGCGGGTGGCCGGGCGGCAAGCAGCGCGGCGTGGCAGGCGAAGACGTCCGAGAGCACCCCGAAGACGCTCCAGCCATCCAGCAGCACGTGGTGGAAGGTCCACACCACGTGCACCTCAGTGCCGGACAGGCGCGCCAGGCTCAGCCGCAGCAGCGGCGGGTTCACCAGCTCGAAGCCCCCGGCGCGGTCGCGGTCACGCACTCGCTGGGCTTCACGCTCGCGCTCCCCGGTGGGCAGGCCGCGCCAGTCTTCGTGACGGACGGGGATCTCGGCGTGGCGGTGCACGACCTGCAATGGCTCGTCGACGCCCTCCCAGACGATGGCGGTGCGCAGCACCGGGGTGCGGTCGATGACCTGCTGCCAGGCCCGGGCGAGGAGCCCGGGGTCGGGCACGCCGTCCAGGACGAAGGAGATCTGCTCGTGGTAGAGGCCGTGCTGGTCCGGGGAGAGCGCGTGGAATACCATCCCGGCTTGCATGGGGGTCAGCGGGTAGAGGTCCTCGATCGCCCGCCCGTCACCAGCGAGGCGGTCCACCCCGGGCTGGTCCAGGCCAGCGAGCGGGAAATCGGATGGGGTGCGCCCGCCCGCACCGGGCTGGGCGCAGTGCTCGATGATCTCCCGCAACGCCGAGATCATGTCCCCGGCGAGCGCCTCGATGGTGCGCGGCCGGTGCCGGTTTTCGGAGTAGTACCAGGTCAGCTCCAGGCAGGTGTGCTCGACCCGGGCCACGACGTCGAGGGTGTGCGCGCGGGTGGCGTCGGGGCTGATGTCGCCATCGAGGCCGGTGTCCCAGCGGTGGACCAGCCCGCCGGTGGGGGCGTCCCCGCCGAACTGGCCCAGGTAGTTGAAGCTGGCCTCGGGCGCGGGGGGATCGGCGAGGGCGTCGTGCTGGGTCAGGTAGCGCGCCACGCCGTAGCCGAGGCCGCGGCCGGGCACCGCGCGGAGCTGCTCTTTGACCGATTTGAGGGTGCGGCCCCAGTCCTGGGGCCCGGTGAGGTCCAGCTCGACCGGGTAAACGGCGGTGAACCAGCCCACAGTGCGGGACAGGTCGATCCCCGGGGTGATCTCTTCGCGGCCGTGGCCTTCGAGATCGACCAGGACCCGGGAGCGCCCGCTCCAGCGGGACAGCACCGTGCCCAGCGCGGCGAGCAGCACGTCGTTGACCTGGGTCTGGTACACCCCGGGCACATCCTGGAGCAGTGCCTTGGTCAGCCCGGCATCCAGCCGCGCGCTTACCGAGCGGGTCGAGGCGATGGTGTTGGCGGTGTTGGCGGTGTCAGCCCCGGGACCGTCGGCGGGCAGCGGCGCGTTGCCGCGGGCGGCGAGAGCGCTCCAGTGCGCGAGCTCGTGGTCGCATCCGCCGCTGGTGGCGTGCTCGGCCAGGCGGCCCGCCCAGTCCTGGAACGAGGTCGTCTTGGGTCCCAGATCGATGGTGGCACCCGCGATGGCCTGGGCGTAGGCGCGTTCCAGGTCGGTGACCAGGATCCGCCAGGACACCCCGTCGATCACCAGATGGTGCGCCGCCAGGAACAGCAGCGGCCGGCCAGCCAGCCCGGTGAACAGCACCGCGCGCAGCAGCGGGCCCTCGGTGAGATCGAAGCTGGTGTAGACCTCATGGATCACCCGGTCCAGCACGGCCGCCTGGCCGGCGGTGGCGATCCCGGACAGGTCGTGGCTGCGCAGCATCGCCGCCGGGACCCGCGCGGGGATGTCCTGGTGCCACTGCCCGCCGCGGTGCTCGAAACGCATCCGCAGCGCGTCGTGGTGGGCCAGCACCGCGTCCAGCGCCGCCTGCAGGGACCGCTCGTCCAGCTCGCCGGTCAGCTCCAGGCGCACCGACTGGCTGAACCGCTGCGGGTCGGTCGTCTGGGTGTGGAAGAACCAGTGCTGGATCGGGGTCAGCGGCACCGGCCCGCTCACCGGGGCGTGCCCGGCGACCGCGGCCACTGCGGTGCCCGCCTGCGCGGCCAGCAGGCGCACCGTCGCGGCGGCGAACACGTCGCGGGGCGAGAACATCAGCCCGGCTTGCCGGGCCTGGGACACCACCTGCATGCTCAGGATCGAGTCGCCGCCGAGTTCGAAGAAGTTGTCCTCGGCACCGACCCGCTCCGCTCCCAGCACCTGCGCCCAGATCTCAGCGAGGACCCGCTCGGTGTCAGTGCTCGGCGGCACGTAACCCCGTGCCGTGGCGGCGGTGAAGTCCGGTTCGGGCAGTGCGCGGCGGTCGAGTTTGCCGCTGCGGTTCAGCGGGAGCTGATCGAGGGTGACGAACGCGGCGGGCACCATGTAGTCCGGCAGGGTGGCGGCCAGGTGCGCCCGCA
>DASTBN010000216.1:0-5458 GCA_035712045.1 Pseudonocardiaceae bacterium | reverse complement strand
GGACAGCGGCGGACAGCGGCGGGGATGACCCCTGCGGCGGGGGCTGCCCAGCGGCTGTGCCACACTGCGCTCGTGGCACGTCACGTTGTCGTCATTATCGCTGAGCGCGCCGGGTAACGAGCATCATCGCCCGGCGCGCAGACCTCTCGCACCCGCGGGGGGTCTTTTTTGTTGGCCAGCACATCTCTTGGAGCCCGGAGACATGTCCCGCACCAGCCCCGCCGGTACCCCGCTCGGTGACGCGTTCCACCTCTACGACACCACGTTGCGTGACGGCGCGCAGCGGGAGGGGATCTCGTACTCGGTGGCCGACAAGCTCGCCGTCGCCCGGCTGCTGGACGCGCTGGGCGTGGGCTTCATCGAGGGTGGCTGGCCGGGCGCGCTGCCCAAAGACACCGAGTTCTTCGCCCGGGCGGCCGCCGGTGAGCTGGAGCTGGCCCATGCCGCCCTGGTGGCTTTCGGCTCAACGCGCAGAGCGGGGCTGACCGCTGCGGCAGACCCGCAGGTGCGGGCGCTGCTGGCCTCGCGGGCACCGGTGGTGACAGTGGTGGCCAAATCCGACCGGCGGCACATCGAACGCGCCCTGGGGGTGGACGTCACGCAGGCCTGCGCGATGGTCTCCGACACCGTCGGGTTCCTGGTGGCGGAAGGCCGGCGGGTCTTTCTCGACGCCGAGCACTTCTTCGACGGCTACGCCGCCGACCCGGACTGCGCGCTGCGGGTACTCGAAGCCGCCGTCACCGCCGGCGCCGATGTCGTGGTGCTCTGCGACACCAACGGCGGCCAGCTTCCGCTGCGGCTCGCCGGGACCGTCACCGAGGTGGTGGCCCGCACCGGTTTCCGGGTCGGCATCCACTGCCAGGACGACACCGCCTGCGCGGTGGCCAACTCGGTCGCGGCGGTGCAGGCCGGGGCGACTCATGTGCAGTGCACCGCCAACGGTTACGGCGAGCGCACCGGCAACGCCGACCTGTTCGCCGTCACCGCCAACCTGGTCACCAAGCTGGGGATGCCGGTTCTCCCGGAGCACGGGATGGCCGAGCTGACCCGCACCTCGCACACGCTGGCTGAGATCGCCAACCTCGCACCCGACACCCACCAGGCCTACGTCGGGCGCTCGGCTTTCGCTCACAAGGCGGGGCTGCACGCGAGTGCGATCAAAGTGGATCCGGAGTTGTACAACCACCTCGACCCCTCGGTGGTCGGCAACTCACAGCGTGTGCTGGTGACCGAGATGGCCGGCCGGTCCAGCATCGAGCTCAAAGCGGGCGAGCTCGGGCTGGACCTGGCCGGCCGCTCGGCCGAGGTCGGCGCTCTCACCGCCCGGGTCAAGGACCTCGAGTCCCGGGGCTGGTCGTTCGAGGCCGCCGACGCCTCGTTCGAGCTGCTGGTGCGCCACGAGGTCGACGCCACCCCGCCCGCGCCGCCGTTCCAGCTGGAGTCCTACCGGGTCACCGTGGACCATCAGGCCGACGGCGAGGTGATCGCGCAGGCCACCGTCAAGGTGTCTGTGGCCGGGGAGCGGGTGATCGCCACAGCGGAGGGAAACGGCCCGGTCAACGCCCTGGACGCGGCCCTGCGCCAAGCCCTGGGCGGGCACGTTCCCTGGCTGGGGCGCGTGGCATTGTCCGATTACAAGGTCCGGATCCTGCCCGGCACCTCGGGAACGGACGCGGTGACCCGGGTGCTCGTGGACACCCTCGACGGGCTGAGCACCTGGACCACCGTGGGCGTGCACAGCAACATCGTCGAAGCCTCGTGGCTGGCTCTGCTCGACGCCATGACCTACGCGGCGCTACGTCACCACGGTGCCGCCAGCACCAGCTGACTCCCGGCGCGGGGCGATCGGCACGCCGAGGCTATCCGCGTCACCGGGCTCAGTGGGCAAGATCGAGGGATGACAGGATGGGTGACCACGATCAAGCGCGGCTGGGTGGTCACAGATCGCGTGCCCGGACCCGACGTCGATGAGTTCGCTGACCCAGCCGAGGTCATCGCCACGCTGGCCCGGTCACCGGGCGGGGGAGACACGCTGCTGGCCGCGCAGCACCCCCATCGCACACCCCATGCGCTGACCAGGGGATTGTCGCTGGCTGAGGCGCTGCCTGGGGCCCGGGACACGCTGGACCGGCTCCGGGCCCAGGCGTATCGCGAAGTGCGGGACGTGGTGGCGCCGTATCGGGTGGACGGCCCGGACGGGGTGGCTATCGGGGTGCTGTGCCTGGTCGATCCGGCCGCGGCCGACTCCAGCGGGCGCTCGCGGGTGCGGCACAGCGAGGAGATCTACCCGCGGGTGGTGGCCGAGCGCGCTGCGGTGCTCGCTGGCCTGGGCGTTGCCACCAGCGCCGCGATGCTCGTTCCCGTGAGAGACGGTGCGCGGCTGACCGCGGCTGTGCGGAGCAGCATCGACGGCCTGGGCGCGCCTGCCGCGTCGGCAATCGATTCCGGCGGCCGGGCGCACCGATTGTGGCTGCTGGGCCCGGGTCCTGAACGGGACGCGGTGCTCGCCGCGGCGGCACGCGCTCCGCTGCTGGTCGCCGACGGCAATCACCGGCTGGCCGCCGCCGCGGCCAGCGGCCTGCCCGGCCTGCTCGCCCTGGTGACAGCGGGACCGGAGTTGCGCGTCGGCGCCATTCACCGGGGACTGGTCAGCACTGGCCTGACGGCCGATGATCTCGCACGAGCGTGGCACCGTGCTGGGCTGGTGGCGCAAAAGATCGATGATCCAGAGCTACCGGGCCAGCCGGGTCAGGTGGTGGCACAGGCCCATGGCGGCGTTCTGCTCGTCAGGCTGCCCCCGCCCGGGCCCGGCGAACCACTGCCCAGGATCGATCACGGTCTGGTGGAGCGGCTGCTCATCTCCGATGCCCTGGGCATCGATCCGGACGGCCCGCAGGTGCGCCCCCTGCCAGCGGGCCATCCGGCGGGGCCGCAGGTCGACGTGGTGCTTCGGCTGGCCCCCGTGCCGTTCACCGACGTGCTCACCGTGCATGAACAAGGTCGGCGGATGCCGCGTAAGAGCACCTATTTCACCCCCAAGCCCCGCAGCGGCCTGCTGCTGGCCGAGCTGACCAGCGCGGATCCGCCTCGCTGAGGGCCTCGTGCGAGATCAAGCCCGTGAATAGTCCGTCGCGGCCGCGCGCTGGACCGGAGGCGTGTGCTGGCGCCGCTGCGGGTGCGGTAGCGGTGATGGTGGCCCTGGGCCGCGGCGGTGTCCTTCACTTTCCCACTTGCCGCAATTCACTCGGATGGCGTTGGGCGGGACGTACTTGCCGGCGGGTGATCGCCCTCTTCCCTGTGGTTGCTGGTTTGGATGGGGGGAAGGAGGAGGAGATCGAGATGCCCATGCGGTGGGCGGGTCGAGGTGTCGGCCGTCGCGGCGGTGCGCCCCTGCTGTCACCACGCTGGCTGCGAGCGTTTCCTTCGGTGCTCGCGGTCTGGTCTGAACGGCCTGGAACCCAGGGTTCGCGTTCGGGGAGGAATACTACGGCCGCTCCCGGCAGTGGTGCTGCCTCTGGTGCCGTATGGGCGGCGCCACCGCCTCTTTTCTTGCCCGTCGAGCCGCCTGTCGAGTCGGCGACCAGCGCGAGCGCAGAGTCCCGCGAGAACACTCACTCCTCCGCGCCAGCCACCCGCAAGCGGGTGGTGCTGCTCCCGCATGCCCAGATCACGCCCACGGACACCCCCGGTCGGGCGGATGGTGGTCGGCATCTTCGCCAGGCTGGCCGGGTACGGGCGCGAGCTGATCTATGAGCGGGCCGCCGTCGCGCGGCGGGCAGCCTGCGCCCGCGGTGAGCGGACCGGCCGTCCCCGCGCACTGACCCCGGATCAGGTCAGGGAGCGGACAACGGCGCGGAAAAGGGGGCACATCCAGTGAATGCCGGCCCGCACCCGGCCCCGCGTAATGGCCTGGGTGCGGCCGCGTTCGCTCTCACCGTTCTCGGTGCGCTGCTCTGCCTCGTCGCGATCGTCCCGGCGGTCGTGTCGTTCCGGCGTGTCCGGAAAGGCATTGCCACTAACCACCGCAGCTGCGGCTCCACCTCCTGGCGCGACCGCCAGGTGCGTTGACGGTGTCAGTCGCCGAAGGCTTGCTTGGCCACGGTCATGGCGGACATCGCGCGGGGCCAGCCGGCGTAGAAAGCGATGTGCGTGATCGCTTCTTTCAGCTCGGTCTCGGTGTTGCCGTTTTGCTTGGCCAGATCGAGGTGGTAGGTGAGCTGCTCGGTGGCGCCGAGCGCGGCCAGTACCGAGACGGTGATCAGGCTGCGCTGTTTGGGTGACAGCTCGGTCCGGGGCCAGACCTGGCCGAATAGGACCTCATCGGTGAATTCGACGAGGGCGGGGGCGAAGTCGCCGAACGCCTTCTGGGCGCCGGACGGCTCGGAGTACTCGGTCATCACGGATTCCTGTCGTTGCGGTCTTGGGGTCGGTGGTTGTGCGGGGGTAGTGGGGTCAGGCCGGGTCCAGTCGCAGCGTGGTGGCCTTGGCCTGACTGGTCAGCATGGGCGGCAGGTAGCTGGGGTAGCGGGCGTATTTGGTGCGGTAGGCCTGATCGATGCGCTCGGTCAGCTGGTCGGCTTCGCCGATCGGCTCGACGCTGACCTGGTAGGTGCCGGCGGCGGTGCGGATGGTGGCGTCACCGGATGCGGTGGCGTGTCGGTACCAGGCGCCGCCGGCGCCTCGGTAGGAGCGGACGAAGACGTGCTCGTCGAGGGCCACGCACCAGATCGGCGCCCAGGCCCGTGGCGAGCCGTCGCCGCGGGCGGTGGTGATCTCGATTTCACCGGTTGTGCTGAGGAGGTCGGCCAGGTGGGTTGTCGAGTCGGTCATGACGGGGCTCCGGGACGAGAGTGGGTGTTGAGGAACAGCGCGGCGACCGTGGTCAGGGCCAGGACGGCAGCGGCGAGCAGC
Source organism: Pseudonocardiaceae bacterium (assembly GCA_035712045.1). Taxonomy (GTDB): domain Bacteria; phylum Actinomycetota; class Actinomycetes; order Mycobacteriales; family Pseudonocardiaceae. The sequence goes on along the minus strand of DASTBN010000216.1, from coordinate 547 downwards.
AGGCTGGCGTGGACGCCTCGCATGAAGGTCTCGGGCCAGGACAGCAGGCCACCGAAGACGGCGACAGCGAGTGCACCGCCGACCTGCCGGCTGGTGTTGAACACCCCCGAGGCGGTGCCGGTGCGCTCATGGGCGACAACGTCGAGCAACAGTGCGGTCCCCGGCGGTGAGATGGTCGGGCCGCCCACGCCGACGAACATCATGAGCACGGCAAGCAGCCACAGTGGTGTCGTCGACGGCAGCACTCCGAGTACGGCCAGCCCGATCGTCATCAGGGCCAGTCCGGCGACGATCACGGCCTTGCGACCGATCTTTTCGGTGATCCGGGCCGAGAGAGGCGTCAGCGCGGCGCCGATGAGCATCATCGGCAGGAACACCAGCCCGGTGCCGAACGCCGATAGCGCGCGCTGTTGCTGCAGGTAGAGGCTGAAGACGAAGGGCAATCCGTAGTAGCCGACCATGAAGGCGAACCCGGTCGCGAACACGATTACCGCCGTGCGGTTGGCGAACAGGTCACTCGGCATCATCGGGTGCTGTCCCCGAGCCT
>DASTBN010000215.1:0-2629 GCA_035712045.1 Pseudonocardiaceae bacterium | reverse complement strand
AGTATGTCCCCTGGAGCCTCGGCCGCGACTATGCCGATCTCGGCGGCCAGCCCTGGGATCCCGAGCAGTCCCGGCTATCCCCAATCGCCCGGACCGCGCTGGAGGTCAACCTCCTGACCGAGGACAACCTGCCCAGCTATCACCGGGAGATCGGGCGCACGTTCGGCCGTGACGGCGCCTGGGGCACGTGGGTGCATCGCTGGACGGCTGAGGAGGGCCGGCACGCCTATTGCATCCGCGACTACCTGCTGGTCACCCGCGGGGTCGACCCGGTCGAGCTGGAGAGGGCCCGGATGCGGGTCATGCAGACCGGCTACGACACCCAGGAGGCGCCACTGCTGCGGGTCCTGGCCTACGTCTCGTTCCAGGAGCTGGCGACCCGCATCTCCCATCGCAACACCGGCCGACATGCCGGTGACCCGATCGCCGAGCGGCTGCTCACCCGCATCGCCACCGACGAGAACCTGCACATGGTGTTCTACCGCAACCTCGTCAAAGCGGCCCTGGAGCTCTCCCCCGGTCCCGCGCTGCGCGCGATCACCGACGAGGTGGTCAGCTTCGCTATGCCGGGCATCGTCATCCCCGGTTTCGCCCGCAAAGCCGCGCAGATCGCCAAAGCCGGCATCTACGACCTGCGCATCCACCACGACGACGTGATCATGCCGCTACTGCGCCAGTGGGCGGTGTTCGACCTGGAGGGCCTTGGCGCGGATGGCGAGCGGGCCCGCACCGAGCTGGCCGCCTTCCTCGCCCAGCTCGACCGGCAGGCCAGCCGTTTCCAGGAGCGCCGCGCGGAGACCCAGGCGAGGCTTGTCGCTCAGCAGTAGATCATTTCCCGGCGGCGGGGCCGCCCGGGTGGCTCCCCCGGCGCTGGGCCCGCTCCAGCTGCTCCCGGGCGTCCATCGCGGCGGCCTGTTCTGGCGTGGGCGCCGTTCCGCCGAGATGCGCCGGCATCCACCAGCAGCCGGTGCCCCCTGGCTCCGGGTAACGCGCGCGAGTGGTCTCAAGGAGCCCGCTCATCGCCTCGACCAGCTCGGCGTCGGCCGCTGCCCCACGACCGGGCTGTAACGGTGCCCCGATGGTGATGCTGATCGGTACATGCCGCGCGGCGGAGATGCTGGGTTTGCGGTCTTTGGTCCAGATCCGCTGGCTGCCCCACAAGGTCATCGGTATGAGCGGGACGCGCGCCAGCAGCGCCATCCGGGTCGCACCGGCTTTGAACTCCTTCAGGCAGAAACTGCGACTGATGGTGGCTTCCGGGAAGATCCCCACTAGCTCGCCCGCCCGCAATGCCTCGATCGCGCGCCGGAAGGCGCTCGCGCCGGCATCCCGGTCGACCGGGATGTGGTGCATGGCGCGCATCAACGGTCCCGTCACCCGGTGGGTGAACACTTGCTGCTTGGCCATGAACCGCACCAGCCGTCCCCGCTCGCGCCAGAACGGGGTACCCGCGAGGGCGAAATCGAGGAAACCGGTGTGGTTCATCACCACCACAGCTCCCCCGGTGGCCGGGATGTGCTCCTGCCCGGTGACATCGAGCCGCAGATCCAGGGCCCGGAACAGGGCCGCCACGGTATGGGCAACGCAGCGGTAGACCCGATCAGCCACCGGCTCACGGTAGCGTACGGGTGTACACGACACCGCGACCAACCCCAGAATCGGCTAACGACGAGTCACTCCGGTCCATGACCGACGACTAAGCCCAGAACGCAGGGATCAGCACCGCACTGAGAGTATCTCATGGCACGAAGAGCCGAAGGCGACGGCCCCAGTAGATCCACGATCCCGCCACAGGTGGAACGCGTGGCCGCAAACGACCAGCTGGGATCGTTCGTGCAGAGATATCGCAGCTCTTCGCGCTCCACATGGCCGGACGTGCTGAGGCCGCTGGCGGGGGCGGCGATGTTCTTGTTCTTAGCCACAGCACCACTTAAGAACCTTGCCCAAGACATGGCCTACGCAATCGCGTTCTTCGCGGTGGCAGCGGTGTTCATTTGTCTCGCCTGGCTGCCAATTCTCAATTATCTCCGGATTCGAAATACGCAAATTTTCTTATATCAGCAGGGATTCGTCTACCTCGACAAGACCTGCACCGCCGAGCCGTACGGCTGGCGGAACATCGAGACCGTCAAGCGGTCGGTCACCACATATATCCCAGGAGGGACGATCCGCACTTACACTGTTCAGCGGAAAGACGGTTCTCAGCTTGTCCTGACCGAAGCCATCCGGCATATCAGCCATCTTGGCGATGCGATAGTCCAAGCGGTGACAAACGCGCAACTTCCCATCACGACCACCACTCTCAACGAGGGGCGAAGGCTGCGATTCGGAAATCTAAGCATCGATCTCCACGAGATCACTAATGGCCAGAAGCGCTTGCGCTGGGACCAGGTGGACGGGATCGTCGTGCACAACGGCTATGTCACCGTGTACCGGAAAGACCGGCCAGGCGTTTGGATGCGCCAACGAGTCGGCGCGATTCCCAATTTCCCGGTCTTTATAGCTCATGCCAAGAGCCTTGCGGCACAGGGGAAGTGAGATACGACCGAGGCGCGGCCGGGACCGGCGAGCGGCCGACCCGCAGCTCGGCCAGCACGTGATCGCGAGTGGGGCAATCTTCCCGCTCATA
>DASTBN010000214.1:0-5967 GCA_035712045.1 Pseudonocardiaceae bacterium | reverse complement strand
GCTACCTCGGGTGCGGTGGCGATGGTGGTCACCACCTCGACCAGCTTCATCACCGGGGCGGGGTTGAAGAAGTGCATCCCGATCACGTCGCCGGGGCGGGAGGTGGCGGCCGCGCACTCGACCACCGGCAGCGAGGAGGTGGTGGTGGCCAGGATCGCGCCTGGCTTGCACACGTCATCCAGCGTGGCGAAGATCCCGCGCTTGACCTCCAGGTCCTCGGCGACGGCCTCCACCACGAGATCGGCGGAGGCGAAGTCGTCCAGCGAGGTGGTGGTCGTGATCCGCCCGAGCGCGGCGTCGCGGGCCTCCTCGGAGAGCTTGCCCCGGTTGACGGCCTTGTCCAGCGAGCGGGTGATCGCGGCGAGGGCACCGCCAGTCCGGCTGGTGCCGCGGCCACGGATGATCACATCGTGACCGCCTTTGGCGAGGACCTCGGCGATGCCGGTGGCCATCGTCCCGGTGCCCACCACACCCACAGCACCGATCGGGCGGGTCTGCGCGCTGGATTCGTCGTCGGCGGGGGTGGTGGCGTCGGGCACCACGGTGGAGGAGTCCTGGGCGGCGTAGGTGTAGAAGCCGCGTCCCGATTTCCGGCCGAGCAGCCCGGCGGTGATCATCTGCTTGAGCACCGGGACGGGTGCGTGCAGCCGGTCCCGGGACTGGTGGTAGAGCGCGTCGAGGATCTCGTAGGCGGTGTCCAGCCCGATCAGGTCCAGCAGCGCCAGCGGCCCCATCGGGTACCCGCAGCCGAAGCGCATCGCGGCATCGAGGTCCTCCCGGGTGGCGTAGCGCTCCTCGAACATGCGCGCGGCGTGGTTGAGGTAGCCGAAGAGCAGACCGTTGGCGATGAACCCGGCCCGGTCCCCCACCACCACCGGGGTCTTGCCCAGTGACTCGGCGAGCGCGGTGACGTCCTCGATCACCTTCGGATCGGTGACCACGGTGCGCACCACCTCGACCAGCTTGAGCACTGGTGCGGGGTTGAAGAAATGCAGCCCGACGACCTTGTCGGGCCGTGTGGTCCGGGCTGCGAGCTGGGTGATCGACAGGCTGGAGGTGTTGGATGCCAGCACCACCTCGCCGCGCACCAGCCCGTCGAGTTCGGTGAAGATCTTCGCCTTAAGGTCCAGGCGCTCGGGGACGGCCTCGATGACGAGATCGACATCGGCCAGGTCGGCTAGTGTCGTGGTGAAGGTGATCCGGCCAAGCAGCTCACGCCGGGCCGTCTCGTCGAGCTTCCCGCGTTCCAGAGCGCGCCCGGTGGAGTGCTCCAGATGCCCCCGGCCACGCGCCACGCCCTGCTCATCGAGCTCGGCCGCGATCACTTCCAGGCCATTCCGGGCGAGCACCTCGGCGATCCCGGCACCCATAGTGCCCATGCCCACCACGCCGACCGTCTTGATCTGAGTCATCTCGTGCCTTCCGCTTAGCGACCGTAAAGGACCCGGACAAGCCGCAGGAGCAGCCGGACCGCCCAGGACGGGCGGGCGAAGGTGAGCACCTGCACCACAGGTGGGAACCGGCGGCGGGTGACGGCCTTGGCGCGGGCGAATTCACGCAGGCCATCGGCACCGTGGACGCGCCCGAACCCGGAGTCGCCGACGCCGCCGAAGGGCAGCGCGGGCACCACGGCGTAGGAGCACACGCTGTTGACTGAGACCATCCCGCAGCGCAACCGGCTGGCGAGCTCCGCGCCCCGGCGGCGGGAGAACACCGACGCGCCCAGGCCGTGGCACCCGGCGTTGACCCGCTGGACCGCCTCATCCAGGTCCCGGACCTGGTGGATGGTGAGCGTCGGGCCGAAGGTCTCCTCGGTGACCGCTATCGAGGTCTCCGGGACGTCGGTCAGCACGACCGGCTCCACAAAGGGCGGGCGGACCGATTCCATCCCGCCGACCAGGGCCGTACCACCCCGGGCGAGCGCGTCAGTGAGGTGATCACGAATGACGTCGACCTGGCCAGGCCTGGTGATCGGGCCCACGTCAGCCTGGGGATCGCCGCCGACCCGCAGCCGCTGGGTCCTGGTGACGATCCGCTCGGTCAGTGCCGGGGCTACCTCGCCGACGACATAAACCCGCTCCACCCCGACGCAGGTCTGCCCGGCGTTGGCCATCGAACCCCAGACGGCGGCGTCAGCGGCCGCGTCGAGGTCGGCGTCGGCGTCCACCAGCAGCGCGTCGGTGCCGCCGGACTCGATCACCACCGGAGTCAGCCGCTCGGCGCAGGCCGCCATCACCTTTCTCGCGGTAGCCGCGGACCCGGTGAACGCCAGCTTGTCCACCCCGGCCCGGCACAGCGCCATCCCGGTCTCCGCGAACCCGGTGACGACCTGCAGCACGGGGTGCTCGGGCACGTGCTCGGCGAGGCCCTCGGCCAGCGCCCGGCCCACTCCGGGGGTGAGCTCGCTGGGCTTGAACACCACAGCGTTCCCGGCGGCGAGGGCGTAGCTGATCGAGCCCATCGGGGTGTGCGCGGGGTAGTTCCAGGGGCCGATCACGCCGATCACGCCATAGGGCTGGTATTCCACCGACGAGGCTTCCTGGTACATCAGCAGGCCCGATCTCACCCGGCGCTGGCGCAGCACCTTCCCGGCGTTGCGGGCGGCCCAGCCCAGGTGCGCGATCACCAGCACGCATTCCAGCTGGGCGTCTTCCCTCGGTTTACCGGTCTCAGTAGTGATCAGCTCAGCGAACTCGGTGATCCGCCGGGTCAGCGTGGCGCGCCAGGACAGCAGCCGTTTGCGGCGCTCGGCGAACCCGAGCCCGCCCCACCACGCGGCCGCATCCCGGGCGCGATCGATGGCGGCCCGGACCGCAGCGTCGTCGCATATCGGATGATGGTCGACGACCTCGCCGGTTCGCGGGTCCGTCGACGCGAAGTGGGTGGTCTGCGCCCGTGCCATCTTCTTTCGTACCCCCGCACACCCCGGCCGGCCCTCCCCCGAAGCCTACGGGCCAGGGCGACCGCGCTCTACGCTCGCCGCGGCCCGCAACTCGTCGCGGTGACAACTCGCCGAGCCTCATCCCGCCCCAGCTCCAAGATCCTCACCACCTCATCGGCCATTCCCGGATCCATGATCGCCTCCCAGGTGAACGGCGGCGAAATCGACAACCACACGTGGCCGTGAACTACCCTCACAACGACGGTGGCGATCTCCGCGCCCGGAGCTTTGACGCGGACCCGGCGAAGCGTTCCCCAGCCCGGTAGCAGACTTTGCCCATACGCCGGGTCTTCAGGATCCCGCCGCCGCATCGATGATGCTTCAATCATAACCTTACCGCGCCCACTTCTTCCCAACCCCCCGGATCTCCGCCAGATCAGTCCACCCTCCCGGCAAGACCGGAATAGTCCCCGGCGCGTCACCCATCCCGTGATCACCAATCCGCCGACCACTCAGCACATAGGCCACGGAATCACCTCGCTTCCACCGAATAGTGATGCCGTCTCCACGAGGACGGTCAAGAAATACCCATCCAGTCGGCAATGAGTCGGCGAGCTGCTTGCCAGTTTGCCCGGGCTTGGCGACGCAACTCGCGGAGCCGTTTACCCAGAGCGTTGCGCGCCTCGTCAACATTGGCGGAGCCACTAGCCTTGGCCGGTCTCAAAGTCTTCCCGCCTCAGGGCCCAATGCCGAGCGGCATCCCGCCAATAGTTGTGCCACAAGATCTCGGCGACGTCCTCGATAACCTCGCCACCCAGAAAGCGGCCGTCCCCGCCGAAGCGCATCCGGGCCAGCTTGCGCGAGTCGAACAACCAGTAATCACGATCGGGCAGCCCGGCCTTCTGTGCCACGTCGCGGGCGAGGTAACGAATATCCTCGCCCGCATCACTGTTGAGCCGGGAAGCCCAAAGACCAAACCGGCTATAGTCACTGAGCGGCAGATTTACCACCCGCACGCGAGAGAAGCGACGGCCCTCGGCTGTAGCCTCACGAACCATACTGAACCAGCTTTCCGCCCACGACAGGTCGACCGGCTCACCGGCCCGGAACTTCCTGAATGACTCAGCCTCGCGTGCCACGTTGTAGTTTTCTCGCACCTCCAAGCGAAAAGCCGTGTACTCGAAGACGCGAAACAGCTGGTAGAAGTCGTCTCCGATGAGCAGACTCAGCGGTTTCCCTCCCCCTCCAAATAACGGCGAGCGCCAATGTCCGCGAGCGCCTGGGCATCGGTCACCCGCCAGCCCTGCACGATGTAGGTCGTCCGGTCGGTGCGGTCGGTGGCGAACAGTGTGGGAGACTCGCCTCCGATCGACCCGGGATCCTTCCCCAGAAATATCGCGCGCATTGAGACTCCTTGCTCGAACTTCGCGAAACCCGCTTGGCAGGATGCACCCCAGGCCCACTATCGTCAAGGACGATGTGGTAGAAGCAGCCGGGTCCGGTCACGAGGGGTCAGAAGAGCCGCATCTCTTCCCTGTCGAGCCGGGTCAGCTCGGCCAGGAGCTCGCGGTCTTCCCGGATCACCGCACGTTATCCAGCTCGGCGGATGCGGTATGCGCAGTCAAGCGGGCCCCTGGATGCGGTTGGGGCTCAGGCCTCTTGCGGTACTCGGGCGATATGCCCCTGCCCAGCAGGGCGACACTCACGCTCACCTGTTCTCTCTATGTCGGGAGGCAAGACACGGCTCGACTCCGTTGTGGAGGGTAAGCAGATGACTACTTGAGCGCCAGAAGGTCTCTCTGTCTTCCTCGAAAAACTTTGCCCAGAAGTACCGGTCGAAATTACCCGCCAGACTCCTCGGCTTCGGCGGCCAGCTCCTCCATCACGCGGGCGATGATCGACCTGGCCGCGCTTCCGTAGCTGGCTACTGCGGCATGTCGCTCGAAGATACCACTGTACAGCTCGATCTCGTGAGGCTGACGAAGGTTCAGCTCGGCCGAGTAGGTCTCAACTTGCACCAGCTCGTTGTCCAGTACCCAGAAGTTGTGACGCGGGTCGACGACATACTGCGTCTTGAAGTCGATGATGCCAAGCTTGACGTTGCGCATCGCGGAAATTGCCATAAGACGGTCGAGCTGACCGATCATGATATCCACCGAGACCAGACGGTAGCGGAGAGCCGCTTCAGTAAGAATAAAATGGAAGCGCTTATCTGGCCGGTAAAGCATCTCCTGACGCCGCATCCGAGCCTTCACAGCCTCGTTGATGTCGTTTGGCACCCTGTGGACCATCACGACCTGAGCGAAACGCGCACGGGCGTACTCGGGCGTCTGGATGAGCCCGGGGATTACCGTGTTGTCGAATCCGCGGTAGAACTTAATCTTTTCGTCCTGCTGCGCAAGTGTGCCTTGATGCGGCTTCAAGCCCGCCTTGAGCAGGCGTTGCCACTCGGCATGTTGAATCTCCAGTGTATGAAGCGCGGCCAGCAGACCAGCCACCTGATCCTCGGAGTTGGTAGCCCTAGTCCACGCCAGAATATCGTCATCGGTAGGTGTCTGATGGCCGTTCTCTATCTTAGAGACTTTAGAGCCTACCCATGACAAAGACTCCGCCAGCCGCTTACCAGATAGCTTAGCTCCTGTTCGCAACTCGCGGAGTCGTTTGCCTAGCGCCTTGCGCGCTTCATCGACGCTTGATATCCCGCTGTTCATACCTGGCGACGAACTCATCTCGGTGTATAGCGTGATGACGGGCAGCGTCACGCCAATAGTTGTGCCCGACGATGGTCGACGGGTCTTCGACGACCTCAGCGCCGATGAATCGATCGTCATCATCGAAGTGCATTTTGAGCAGCTTACGGGAGTCGAACAGCCAGAAGTCGTGCTTCGGCAGTTCGGCGGTGCCGGCCTGGTCGCGGGTAAGATAGCGGATATCGTCACCAGCTTGTGTGGTGAACCCAGATACCCACATGCCGAAGCGGGTGTAGTCGGTCGGAGGGAAGCTGACCACCCGCACACGGGAGAACAGGCGTCTTTCGGCTGTGCTCGCGCGGACCATGTTAAGCCAGTTCTCGTGATACGACACGT
>DASTBN010000213.1:0-28124 GCA_035712045.1 Pseudonocardiaceae bacterium | reverse complement strand
GTGCAGAAGCGGGCGGTTCAGGTGGCCAGGGAGAACGCCAAGCCGATCATTGTGGCCACCCAGATGCTGGATTCGATGATCGGGAACGCGCGGCCGACCCGGGCCGAGGCCTCGGATGTGGCCAACGCGGTACTCGATGGTACCGACGCGGTGATGCTCTCCGGGGAGACCAGCGTCGGGCGCTATCCGATCGAATCGGTGCGAACCATGAGCCGCATCATCGAAGCCGCCGAGACCAGCACGGTCGACGTCCCGCCACTCAACCACATACCGCGCACCAAACGAGGCGTGCTGGCGTTCGCCGCCCGCGATGTCGGCGAGCGGCTGGAAGCCAAGGCACTAGTCGCCTTCACCCAATCCGGCGACACCGCGCGCAGGCTGGCCCGGCTACACACCTCGCTCCCCCTGCTGGCCTTCACCCCCGAAGCACCGGTACGCAACCAGCTCACCCTCACCTGGGGCACCGAGACCTTCCTGGTAAACCGGGTGGAATCCACCGACGCCATGGTCCGCCTGGTGGATCACGCGATGCTCTCGATCGCCCGCTATCAGCCAGGTGATCTCGTCGTCATCGTGGCCGGCTCTCCCCCAGGCACCATAGGCTCCACCAACCTCATCCGGGTCCACCGCCTAGCCGAAGAAGACCTCGGCTAGCCCAACATGGCGCTCTCATCTTCCCGAACTCGACAGTGAGCGGTCGGACTGGCGTGAACCGCCCCGCTGTCGAGTTCGGGAGCACGGCGGTGACTAGCGCGGTGAGGGCGCCGGTAGAGCCTGCCGCGTCCGGGATCGGCACGAGACACTTCGCGTCGCCGACGGCGAGGCTCGCGCTGGCGTAACGTGCCCCGCGAGCGCTGCGCACCACATCGATCAAGTGCCGGGCCACTGCCTCCCGCGCCGAGCTGGGCACTCCAGTGGAGACGTAGACCAGGACACCGTCTCCAACGCGCAGAGCGAAACCGTCGCAGGCGGCCAGCTCCCGCACCTGGATCCGATCCGTCATGCAGTCGCTTCCCCTCGTCGCCGGTGCCCCCAGTGATCGCTGGGCAGTCAGCGTCCCGCCACGAGCGCGATCAGATCCTTCAAGAATTGCACACGCTCGTCAGGGGTCAGGCGCTGGACCAGACTCATCGCTACATCGGCCATGTGATCGCCCGACTGGAGGTTTGCGAAGCCCAGATAACCAGAATCGGTGAGTGCTGCGTGCTCTATGGCCGCCAATGTGATATTAGCGCCGAGGCCACGCAGCGTCTCCGCTACGATGCGCAGGACGTAGGGCTCCCAGGGGTGCGCCTTGTCGACGGGCGCGGCCAGGCGACGCCATGTTTCGGACGAGAGCTGGTGGCCGCACCGGGTCGCAAGCGTGCGGGTGGACCATTTGCTGCTGACTCCGGCTTCGAGCAGCAGCGCCCGCAGGTGGCCCTTGCCTTCGGTGCGCTCGTCGTAGTCGTCGGCTGCTGCGTCGCGTGGTGATGCCACGGCTGGCGGTCCTCACTTACTCCCCGGAGCGGTGTGGTGGTGTCGCTAGGACCACCCCGCGCCTGGGGAGGACCTTGACCATGGTGTCGCCGGATCCACGGCCGTCATTACAACCCGATAGCTTAGTTGACAACACAGCGTAACCGCTGTAACACTCACCGTCATGCCACAAGATCAGTGTCACCAGTGCGGTCCCGCGAGCGATGAGTACCTGGACTCCACCCGATCGAGCGGCGTCCATCACCTGCGAAGAAGACCATCACACAGCTCAATGCCGGAGGAGCGCACATCGTGAGCGACGATCACCACATACCCGTAGTGCCACAAGTTCTGTGGCAAACGCAGGTGATGGACTGGTTCCGCGTCACGTTCAACGACCTGTACCGCCGCGCGCAGGCGCTCGAGGATCTTGTGCGCGGCGCGTCCGCTGTCACTAGCGATGAGGCTGGCCGCAGCCGGGTCGACCTGGATAGCGCGGCCTGGTCCCTGGCGTTCGCCGTGGCGAACACCCCGCGACCGCCCCTGCCATCTATTCCGCTCGATCTCGATCCTCAGCCGCACCGCGGCGGGCAGCCGTCATGAGCAGGACACGGCACGCCGCAGTGATTCCGCAGGACCCAGCCAAGCTCATCAACAAGCTGGAACAAACGGTGGCCGAATGCCGGGAAACGATCCGGCTGGCGCACGAGGCGAGACGGGACCTGCGAACAGAACTCAATCAGCTCAATGGATCGATCGCCCACGAGATAGAACGGATCGTGACTGATGAAGCACGGCAGGGCGTCGAACGGCTGAATCGCGACCTGACCCGGCTAACGGACCGTTACGCGGTCGAGATCCAGGCCAAGTTCGACAAGCTGATCATGCACCTCATCGGCATCTGCGGCCAATCGGAACTCGACCGGATCGTCGCCATCGGGGACGTCGACCAGACCGCCATGGTCACCGCTCTCAGAGCGGCCTTCACGGATCACTAAGGCCGGCCAGATGCCACTACGCCACCCGGGATGGCCCGGAAGACCTGCAGTTCTCACCCAGGGCTCCTCCGCACACGACGCAGCTCCTGTCGAGCTGCCGGTTTTCCAGCCACTCCCGGACCGCCACCAGATCCCAGCTTTTCCCCGCCCGATCGAACAGCTGCCACCATGTCATATCCAATCCCTGGCCCATGACGAAACACGTCGTCCGGAACACGCCGCACACAGGTTTCCGGCTCCAGAACCTCCACCACCCCCGACGCGCGCAGGATCTGCATTGACCCCGTTCGTTGACCTGGTGCTGACGAATCAGCATCATGACCACGGCCAGCACCTGAACGATGTGATCGTTCATCACCGCTGGCGGCACGATTTTCTTGACGCTCAGACGCTCAACGAGGTCATTAAGCACTTCCAGGAAGCGCTCGTACTGTGCCTCCCGCACGTTTTTTTCCGGTTCTGATAACCTTCGGCGCCACGCTGACGTAGGTAGCAGTCTCACACCGCACCGATCCTTAGGAAGCGGTCAGTATGTCGTCACTTGCGGCACCCAACGCTAGGACGGAGCGTAACCAGAAAAAACTGGTTGCCAGTACGAGTATTCCCCGAACTAACTGGAAGGAAGAGAGCAACCAATGGTCGGCGGCCGCGGAACATTGCGCGGTGGTCAAGGTTTTCCGCGTTCAGCAGGAGCGGTGTCCGGGTTCTTGTTCAAGCTGATCCGGGAATCGGCGGGGCTCACCCAAGTGCAGCTGGCCGAGCAGCTCGGCGTCGATGTGGCCAGTGTACAAGGATGGGAGAGCGGTCGCCGACCGCTGGCCTCCCTACGCGTCGCGGACCTGACCCGCCTGCGTTTCCAAATGTTGCGGTGCGGTGCGCGGCCCATCCTACTGCCGATGCTGACGGACGCCATCCAGGCGGATCTCATCATCGGCGAGGCGGTGCAGGCCGGCACCCAGCTCGTCGACCCGGACGGGCACCCGCTGGGCGCGACGGTTCACCAGCGCAAGCTGAGCGACATGATCACTTGGTCATTCACCGGGCAGGCTCCCGAGTCTTTACAGGATTTCGGGACCGACCGGATTCGGCGAGGGCCAGTCCCGGTTCATCCGACGCTCAGCGAGGAGAAACGGGAGCGCTTCTTCGATCATCTCGCCGAGATCGCGGAAACCTTCACCCGTGAGGACGCCACGCTCGCCCGCCGTCAAGCGATCTACCTGCTTGGCTTCGATACCCGGACGAGCACAGCGGACTGGCTGCGGACCGAGCACAGCCGTGCCTTGCGGGACGCCGGACGGACCGATGACGTGCCGTCCTGGGTGGCCGTCCGATCCTCCGCCGTCGCGCTCAGCCACAGCGGTGATCGTGAGCCGTTACGTATCCTGCTGCGGCATTCGCTGGAACACGACCGCCTGGAGCAGGCCAATCTCAACTACTGGGCGTACTGGGTGGGCGAGATCGACCAGGTTCAAGTCGATGACGATTTCATGAACCGCATCGATCACAAGGGCTGGAGCGGAGTCCGGCCGCTAGAACAGCTCCTGGAACTTCTCCACCCCGGGTCCGTACAGGCTGAGCTGAACCTGCACACGGTGTGGGCACTGCTGCTCGCCCAGCCAACGCTGCTGAGCAATTATCCGCATCTGCGCTCCGCGACTGCTGCCATGGTGGAAAAACTCACCGAGGATCGTGACCTCAGCCCCCAGGCGCGGCGCGAGCTCTCGGACATCGCCTACGCGGTCCGGCTCGCCGAGCGCTAGACCCGAAGCGGTACCCGTCACCCAGCTCCGCGAGTACGATCAACCACCATGGCAGGGTCGTGGGAAGAGGGCGACCGGGTTGTCCTGGGCCAGCGTAACGATTTCAATCCGATGGTGCCGTTCCACTGGTCAGCCGACGCCCCACCCGGTCTCAACGAGCTGGAGTGGGCCGAGGAGCTGGGCGCCACCTGGGAGGGCGACGAGCTAGTCACCTACGACTACCCGACGTTCATCGACCTGCTCGAGTACTACGAGAACAACCAGTACTTGCCGGACAACGACTGATCCTCGCGCCTCGAGCTGTTCAACGCTCAATCGCCGATATCACGCTGCGGTCCATGTCTGGCAGCGCTTCAAATCGGCCATGCGGGTCCCGACTTCCATAACGCGACAAGAAGGGCTGTCACGCGTCGTGACCAAGGAGGTGTTCCCGCGTACGATCAGTAAGCGCTTTCGATCACCGACGGTGATTTCCCGGTAACCAGCCAGTCGAGTAAGCCGTTCCGAGCCAAGCGAGTCAGTGCGATCTTGGCCGCAGAATCAAGTACATATCGATAGAGAAGCCAGGTCGTCGCGCCACGCGACGACTATCGAGTTATACTTGTAACGCCGATCGGTCTCCAGTGACATTTAATATTGATAGGGTGGCCGTTTTGCGAGACCTGCAAGAAATCGAGGATAGTGATTACGACGGCTTCGTGCTTTTAGTGCGAGCAGCGCGCAACAGGAATGTCACGTTCGATCGTGACTTGCCCGTCTGGCGCACGGCTCAGCGTATGGGGATCATCGTGGAATGCCACCATGGTGGCGTTGTGGAATTCGATGAAGAAATGCGGGATTTCATGAGAGACAGTAATAACGTGGACGGCTCAGATCAGCGTCCTTTCGTGAAGGGCAGACACTAACGAAGAATCCCGCCGTTCAGTCGAGGGACTGTGCTTGGAAACCGAAACGGGTGTTCCGATTGCGAGGCAGGCGGGCTCGAAGTGGTATCCCGTCCTATTGACCGGTCATTAGCCAGATCCCTTACCCGGCGTTAACCACTGAGCGAGGCACGTGTTCTTTAATCAGCGGCCGCTCCACCAGCCGCGAGGCTGGAGCGGAGCACGGCGGTGTTCTATTCTATCAGATGGGCGTGTATCTGGGAAACCTGGCGCAGGATTTCCTCGGCGTCCCGGTAGGTCTCATGTGCTCGCTTGTCTGCGGCGGCGGCTTGAACATTCTGGCCTACCAGGATGATCGAGAGTAAGACGAGCTGGAGAAAGGTCTGCGCGATCCACTGTACGGTACTGGCCAGGCCGGCCTGGATGGCGCTGGGCAAGCCGAGCAAGCTCAAGGCGACGAAGGCATAAGCGCACCACATCGACCCCACACCCTTGGTGATTATGACCGCGAGCGCGGAGTTGAACCGGGCTATCCGCGTACCCCGGTCATACTGGCCATCCACCGTGACAGGACCGGCGGCTCGACGGCGCGTCAGGTATGCCCGGATACAGGTGCGAGCGTTAAGCTCATCGTCAGTCGCGGGCATGGTCGCCGGGTGATGATCTTTCATAGTTCCGAGAGTTTCCCGACGGCCTGGCAATAGTCTGTGTTAAGAATGGGAATATGCCGGGAAAATTTTCCGCTCACCCAACGCCCTCAGGAAGCGGCATCCGCTTTCCGTGACACCAGTGAGTGCGGGAGGCACAGGCGTCTCAAGATCGAGTTGGGTTTCCCCGGGGATGACGGCGGAGATTTGGTGTTCTCCGGCGTGGCGGGTCACGGTATCGGAACGGGCGGCAGGTCGGGATGACCAGCGCGCAGGCAACAGAAGCAGCCGCGACGCTCATAGCAGCGGCGCTGCGGGACTGGGATCGGGGCCCGCTTAGTGCCTCGCCGCGGTCAGCCTCACCAGCCGTGGGGGGACCGAGAATGCGCTCGCCGCCGCCGCACGCGAGGTCCTAGCCACGGCCGGGCTCACCTCTGTCGTCGCCACCGCCCTCCCGTTCTCCCCCGAGCAACTCGATGGCATCGCCTCGGCTTCAGACCTGTTCGCCCGCTTCGTGCTGCCCGGGTGCGGCGGCCTAGCCGACACGCTGGCTCGCCGACCGGGTTGATGTCCGGCAGCAGGACGTCGCTGACGCGGTTCAAGACTCTCGCCTTCGGCGAAACCCCGCTGAATGCGGAGGCGGCCCTGACGCTGCTGGCACGCGCCGGGCTGACCGACGTCCGCTCAGTGCCGACCCGCTCGGAGCACCCGGGCTGACGATCGGCATCCGCTGAACCCGCCCGAATCGCCTCTGCCCCGCACGATGAGACCAGCTGAATCCAGGATGCAACAAGCCGTGGTCACGACTGGTCCTCGTTGAACCGGTCGTGACTAAGAGTTGCCCCCGGATTGGGACGGGGGCATGGGAACTCCGGGGCGTAGGAAGTACAGTCCCGCGATGCGCCCATCCCGGTGAAAGGTGATGCGGAACTGTCCGGGTTGGCGTGCCATGTTTAGTGGCACGTTGACCACGGTCAGCTCGCCTCGCGGAATCACGTCCGGTTGGCCGTGTGACTGATAAGTCCCAAACTTTTGCTGAAACGCCGTCCAGTATTGTGCGAGGGCATCAGCGGAGAGCAGTTGGTGCATGTCCGGGTCGAGATCGCCGATGACAGCGGCGTCGTTGCCGCTCACGATGTTGCTGAGCTCTTCGACGGCACGCTGGCCATAACCTCCCTGAGCTGAGGTGGCGGGCGGTGCGGTCGCGGCGTGGGCGCCGCAGCCCAATAGACCCAGAGCGACGCTCAGGCCAAGCGCGGCCATCGCGATCAGATGCCGGGCGGGTGACGTGGTAGCGGGCGTGGTGTTCGTAGTGTCCCGGGGAGATCGCTGACGCGTTGTACGCATGGATAAAGGAGCATGCGCCCTGGCTGTTTCGTACGGGAATGCGGCAGCGTCGTCGCTAGGGTGCCGGTTGGGAGGTCGGCGCACGGCTCGGGGCACGCGGGGCGCGCCGGGCCAAGTAGTAGCCGGATCCGGCATTAAGGATCTTCGCCCCAAGTATCGGTGGCCGTGTGGAGGCGATAGCATCTGGCGCCTGATGCGCGTGGGTGTGTACGTGGATGCGTTCAACCTCTACTACGGGGGCCGTGCTCACTTCGGTGGTGGAGTGGCTGGCTGGCGTTGGCTTGACCTTCGGGCATTGGCGTCGACCCTGATCGGTGAGCAGGCCGAGTCGTGGACGCAGGCGCGAGTGACGCGAGTGACCTATTGCACTGCGCGAATTAGCGCTCGTGACAACGCGAGCGGATCTCGCGATCAAGATGTATATCTGAAGGCGTTACTTTCGTCGGGCAGTGTGGATTGATCGAATACGGTTACTACACGAGCAAGGTCAAGACTCGGCCGTTGGCAGTCCCGGATCACAAAGATCGGCCGAAGCTCGTCCACCCCGGATGGCCGGTGATGGTCAAGACCGGAGCCATGCTTGATGACCCCGATGCGGTCTTCATGGTGTCGATCGCAGACCGGGAAGAGAAGTGTTCCGACGTGAACGTTGCCACCCATCTTCTGACTGACGTGTGCGAGCAGAACATCGATGCGGCTGTGGTGATCTCGAACGACAGCGACCTTGCTCTGCCTATCAAGCACGCCCGGGCCCGGGTTCCGGTCGGGACGGTGCATCCAGAAATCAACTACCCTGCCGGTGCGCTCAGTGGCAGCCCTGATGATGGGGTGGGCGGACACTGGTGGCGCCAGCTGGCCAAGCCCGACTACCTGGCCCATCAGCTGCCCGACCCTACTAATCGCCGATTGCGTCGTTCCGCCTGGCGGGGCCGTTCCGCGTATTTCTCTAGCCGAATTCGTCGGCTCGGATTCCGGTAGTGAACGTCGGCCACTCGGCCGTGGTGAAGACCGGCAGCGGGCCGGTGAGGTTCGCGCGCTAGCCCGATGCGGTCGCGGCGTAGCCTTGAGTGATCTCCTCATCGAGGTTTCCGCCCCGGGGTCGCTCTCCGGGGTATTGGTGGGGGACTAGGTGAGGAAAGTGGCGTCCCCGTGGACGACGACCGCGTGGAGCCGACTATTGGCGGGCGCATCAGCCAATTGCGCATCGACGTGGGGATGACTCAGGATGATCTGGCCGCTGCCGCTGGGCTTTCGACCGATCTCATCCGCAAGCTGGAGCAGAGCCAGCGGCGTACCGCCTCGATCGGGAGCCTGCACCGTGTCGCCCGGGCGTTGGGTGTCGGCATCGCCGGGCTGCTGGGCCCCGCTCGCCCAGGCTCGGCCGCTGTGGCCGACCAGGATCGGATCTGGGCGATCCGTGACGCGCTGACCAGTGTGGATGACCTCATCGGCGAGCTGGACGACGCCGACGGTCCTGATCTGGCTGAGCTAGAGCGCGCGGTCGTCTACTCCTGGGGTTCGTACCGGGCTGGACGGTACGGGCCCGCTAGCGGCGACACTGCCCCGTCTGCTGATGGAGGCTCAGGCCGCCAAGCATGCCGCCACGACCGGGGACGACCACGTGGCTGACCTCGCCGGGCAGGTCTGCCAGGTAGCGGCGAACACCCTGGTGCGCCTGGCCACCAATGTCGCGTCGCCTGGGTGCGGACGGCAGTTTTCCTCTTGGCGGGCTACACCGAGTCCGGCGCCTTCGCGGTCGATGGCTGATCCGGCTGTAGATCGCGGCCCTGGCAACGCCGCAACGCTCTCGCGGCGGCCACGGGCGCGAGCACCAAAGAACTGATGGCCTCGATGGGGCACTTGTCCGTGCACTGATTTACCAGCACGCGAGCCAAAGTCGTGACAGGCAGATCGCTGACGCGATCAGCGAGAGCGGGCTGGTGAAGGGTACGTCTTCTACGGCTGGAGGTTTCTCGCCCGGCCTCGGCAACGCGGACGGTAATGGTGATCTTCGATGACATCAACTGGACCTGGTCTCCTGGACATCGCACCGGTAGCCGGGCGGATTTGATTCACCGTCTATGGCCGATCCGATGTGATGGGGTGAGGGCGCCTTGACTGATGGTGGTGGCACGAGGCTGCGATGGTGGGTTGCGGGGGGTGCTGCTGGCGGTGAAGGGACTCCCTGGCGTATCCATCTCGTGGCGGCGTCGGCAGAAAATCCGGCGGCGACCCAGTGCACGGCCAGCATCACGGGATGGAGCCCGATCTGGACGGCCTCAACCTGGATGAGGTGCGCGAGAGTGATGAGCTCAGCGTTTCGCGCCGCGTAGCCAATGCCGCGCCGACTGTCAGTGCACGGGCCGGTGAGCGGATCGCGGAATAGGTGCAGCCCGCGTTGGGCGAGTAGGTCGCGGTCCAGTGCCTCGGGGGGCTCCGGTTGTGAGATAGGCACACCCGAGCTGATCCAGTCCATGAGCGTCATGTGTGGTGTGCCACGGCGGAGCTGGTGAAGCTCCAGCGTCCACGTAGACCCCACCGAGCGGCACCACAAGGCGGCCAGTACGGGCGCCGAACCCGGCGGCACATCACCTGAGCTTCGGTGCCCGGTGACATAGCTCGTCGTCACGGCGTCGTGGGTTGTCATCCTGGTGGCCAGGCGGTCGTTATGGCGTGAGCGCCCGGTGCGTGATTGACACGCTGGTTCGCCATTGCCGGTGTGTGTTGGTTGGCGGTGTCCGTGGGCGAGAACAGCTATTGATGCTCGCGTGGTCGAGGTCTCGCGCGGCCTCCTCCTGGATGGTCAGCACGGTGTCCAGTTCGGTGATGGCCAGCACCCGGCGGACCCGACGCCCGGGGTGAGTGAGGATCAGTCGACCACCCTCGGCGCGGAGTTGGTCATCAGCGCGGAGGAACACCGTCAACCCGACGGCGCTCAGGAACTCCAGCCCGGACAGGTCGAGCACGATTTCCCGGTGGTCCTCCCGGCAGAGCTGATCGAGTACCTGCTGCAGCCAGGGGGCGCTGGCCAGGTCGAGCTCTCCGCTCAGAGTCACCCGAGTGCGCTCGGCATCGGAGCTGACTTCTACCGCGAACTCCGTTAGGCCGACCCGGCCTGAACCGGTTCCCATAACCTCGCCCATTGTCGACACCCCCGTCACGTGTATCCGTGCCACCGGGGGGGTCTGAGCTGGACCACCCCGCAGGCATGCGCCAGAAGCGGCTAGTGATCCAACCTGGCCACGAGAATAAGGCAGCCGCGCCAAGAGCGGCAACCATACGATGAGGTCATGACCCCAAAGCACTACGCGCCTGGCACGGTACTGCGGCCAGAGCGGCGGTAGGTTCGTCACGGACACGGTGCTGGTGGAAAGCGGAGCGTTCGCGGCACCCGTCAGGCTGGTGGCGGGTTGACCTGGGCGGGGCGGCGGGTGGCCTCGACCAGCTCAGCGGCGATGTCGCGGAGTTTGATGTTGCGCCGCTGCGAGATTGTCCGCAAGGTCGCGAAGGCCTCGTCGGGGTCGCAGCGTTGCTGAGCCATCACGATCCCGATCGCCTGATCGATGACCGAGCGGGACGACAACGCGATGCGCAGATGATCCGAGAGCGTGACCTCATCGTAGTGCCGCAACGCAGCGGTGATCGCGATCGTGGCTTGACCGGCCAGCAGCTCGGCCAGCTGCCGATCCAGGGCGCGGAAGGCCTGCGGGGTGCAGGCGTAGAGGTTGAGCACGCCGGCCGGTTTACCGTCCACGATCAATGGGGTGGACAAAATCGCCAGGACCCCGTGCGCCATCGCGAGGGCCGGATAGGGGCCCCAGCGGTTCTCCGCAGCCAGGTCCACCGACTCCACCACCTCCCCGCTGGTCAAGGATTGCAAACACGGACCCGTATCGTGTTCGTACTGCTGCTCGTCGAGTTGACGAGCCAGCGCATCGGACGAGGCGGCTGTGATCACCCGATCGTTCTGAGCCAGGGTGATCCCACACGTCGCCACCGGCTCGATCGCCCGCACCGAGAGCTCAGCCACTCCCTGCAGCAACTCCTCGAAGGAGTCGGTGGACAACAACAAAGCCGCCAACTCCGAGAGGGCAGAACCCACCCCGGCGGGTACCGGTCGTGACATTGCGCGGCGACCTCACCCGGCAACCCGAGCGACCGGGGCACCGTATAGCCATTCGCCAAGGAACAGTATACGGCAGCCCGTATCACGAGGACGCCCTCAGTGCCACCAGCCTGACGCATCCAGGCCCTCCCGGGCAAGCGGGACGGACTCGGACAGACACGGGCTACGAGACGAATCTGGTCGGGTGTATCTCCATCAAAGGGGGATCTTCGTGCCACCTCATCGACACCGGCATAGCCCGACCACTCCTGGCATAGCTTGACCACCCGATATCAAGGGCGCCGAGCAGCGGGACCTGACGGGATTGCAGCGGATGAGCCTGACGTCCAGCGGGCACGATCGGTACAAGCGGCTCGCGGCCGCGCTCTGGCCAGGGCTCGAGAGGATCGGCCACGACCGGCGGGAGGGATGCTGGTGAGTGACGCCCACCTGGACCGGGCCGGGCTTGCCGGGTTGGTGCTGCTGGTTCGTTACCGCGCTGGGGTCGTGGGTGAGACGAGACGCACTGTGCACGCGGTGAGGGTGCCCGCCGGCGGGCCGGTGGGTGTGCTCGCCGCCCGGTGTGGCGCGGTGCTGACTCCTGGCGATCTTGAGGTGGGGGATGAAGACCTGCTCAGTGCCGTGATCGGTTGTTGTCTGTGAGGACCCGGTAGTACATGCCGTTGCGCTGGCGGGTCTCTAGCGCTTTGCGTTCGAGGAGCCTGGCGGCTTGATCGAGGGCGGTGTTCCAGGCGTTGGGGTCGTGTGGCTGGTCGTGGGTCTTGAGGCTGGCGACCAGGTCGGATGCTTGTTGCCAGATGGCGGCTTCGTGGTGGGGGTCGTACCGGTCGAGGGTCATGGCGGGTTCCTTCGCACGGTGCGGGTGGGGGATGAGGATGGAGCCCGCTGGTCGCTGGAACAGGGCTCCTGACTTGCGGGTGTAACGGCCGTTGGTGTCGCCGGATATGGGGTCGTCGATGGTGCGCACGAGCGTGCCCACCCGGTCGAAGCCGCGTGCCTTGTAATAGCCCTGGAGTGCGTAGTTGTCCCGGTGGCAGTCCAGGCGTAGCCAGCGGTAGCCGAGTGCGGCGGCGCGTGCGCTGGCCCAGTCCAGGATGTGGCCGCCGAGGTCGTGCCCGGCGTGGGTGCGGCAGACCGCCATGCGGTAGATGTAGAGGCCGGTGTCGGGGCCATCGGGCCAGCCGTCGGCGTAGTCAGGGTCGGCGGAGCGGAGGGGTGAAGGTGGCCACCGGGGTGTGGCTGGTGGACGAGCCAGGTGTGCCCGTTGTCGATGTAGGCGCGGATCCGGTCGATGCGCCAGCCTTCGGCGCCGCTGAAGCGCGCGGGCTATTTTCCGATACCTCGCCGGTTGAACACAGGACGGGCGTCGTCCAGCAGCTTGAGGATCATGGAGGCCCGGCTGAGGATGCCCAGCCGACGGTAAGCAGGCTCACCCGGGCCGAACTGGGAGGTCGGCATCCGATGGGAAAACCCGGGATCACCGACGCCCCTGATCTACCTAGGCCCAGAGAGCGTCGTGATCCAGCCCCCTCCAGTCGCTGACGGTGACATGCTCCTGAGCCTGGAGGCGCGCCGCGTCATGGGCACACCTCCCGACGAACCCCTCGCCCCTTGATCACAACCCGCGAGAACGCGTAATCAGAGCAATGGAAGAGGCGAGAACCACTCCAGAAAACACGCGAAACGTGACCAACCAGAAGTAAAGCAGGCGAGATCGAAGGGAGCACCAACGGAAACGACAGACTGATGAGAACTGCCCGACCGACCCCAATAAGCCGACTGACCTGCGCTAATCAGTCTAGTCGACGGTGTGGAGCTACTTACCTCTTACTCGCACTCCACGCAAGCCGCTGACCTGCGGCTTTTGCTGCACCATGGCATTTGTCAGCCCCGTGCGCGCCGCGGGACTGAGCGCGAAGCGGCCGTGGAGCCAGCGCGGGCGCCTCGATGAGCGCGAGATCACCGAGCTGATCACCGCCTACCGCAACAGCGCCACCGCCGCCTTTCTCGCCACGGCTCACGGCGTGAGTCTCAGTAGCGTCAAACGCCTCCTGCGCACCGCTGGTGTCTGCCGCGCGCCATCCATCCGGGGATCTTAGGAAGGCTACACCGGCTACTACGTATCGTAGCCCTTCATCCCCGGGGGCCTCTCCTGCCGTGTCCGTTCAGTCGGCTCTGTTGGCGTCATCGGTCGTCTGCGGCCACTGAGCGCGGTTTTCCCAGTAGGTGTGGATTTCTTCCAGACGCCGGCCTTTGGTCTCGGGAGCGAGCCGGTACACGAACACGAACCCGGCCACAGCCAGCGCACCGAAAATCGCGAAGATCCCGGTGCCGCTGAGCTGCCGCAGCAACGTCAGGAAAAATGCCGCGACGATGACGCTGGCGACGAGGTCGGAGGTGAGCATCGCGCTGGACCCCAGCGAGCGCAGGTGAGCGGGGAAGCTTTCACCCGCGTAGACCCACACCAGGGAACCGAAGCCACAGTGGTCGCCTGCCGCTACACCACCACCTGCTGAGCGACCCCCACCATAAAGGGCGGTCAGGCAGGGCGCGCGAACTCCTAGAGATTCCCGCAAAGGCGCGCCATCTGGGACACCCGCATGACCAAAAGCCACAGCCATCAAGGCCGCGATAGTAGGTCTTTCCCGCCGGGTGCGCTCTACTCCGTATCCAACACCGATGACCATGCAAACAAACCACAGGCTCATGCATGGGGTCGAGGGTGCGCTATGACCAGCCCTCGAGTTTCCTTCGAAACCTCAGATCCGTTCGTGACGCAGTTAAAGAGGAGGGTTTCGGCGACCGTGAATTGGGCTTCCGCGTCGCTGAATGCTCGCTTTCTCGATCAATAAAGGACTGATGGATACGGCCGACTAATCCTCCACGTGCGACCTCTAGCACCAGGCCCAGTGCACCCTGTGCGGCCCAATCCCACTACGGCGGACTCTGCCACGCGGTTGTTGACCTGGCCGAGGAACTCCTCTAGTCGTGCGGTCATAGTCACGGCCGTGCTTCCAGCACGGGGTGCCATACGGCTCCGCGAGCGAGGCTTTCGGGCAAAACTGGTGAGGTTGGCCCGGGCACCCGTCGATGTTTCCACTGATGGGTTCCCCGGTCGCGCTCACGAACCCGGTATGCGAGTCGTCCCCGGCACCGGGCGATTCAGTCAGGCGGTGCGCTGACGAGCTACGCCTTTGACTGCTGAGGCGAGCACCGCTCACGCACAGCGGACACACCGAGCCATCACGCCAAGCGCTCCGGAGCACCGGGATGTTGACGCTATAGTGACTGGCGGATCAGCTCGGTCGCGTATTCCCGAGCTCGCTTTGCTGGTGGCCGACGCTTCCAGCTTTCCAAGTTCAGCTCTTGTGAGACTTCCAGGTCCTCGCGAAAGTGTTGTTCGAGTTCGGCCACCACGTTGGTGTGCTGGAGAGAGAGGTTGATTTCGTCGTTGAGTGCGAGGGAGCGGTTCTCGAAGTTGCTGGAGCCGATGTTTGCCCAGATGCCATCGATCGTGATTACCTTAGCGTGGAGCTTGGCTTGTTGGTACTCGAAGATCCGCACGCCGGCTTTGAGCAATTTCTCGTAGGAACGGTGACCTGCCTCGCGGGCGATCTGCTTGTCCTGGTGGGGGCCCCCGGTGAGGATGCGGACGTCGACTCCCCGGCTCGCGGCGTCACACAGCGCGTCGATGAAAGCGCGTCGCGGGGCGAAGAAGGCCGTGGTCACCCAAAGGCGTTCCTTGGACCCGGCCACAGCGGCCCAGAGCATCTCCTCCAGCCCCCTGGTCCCGCCGGTGGACACGGTCCGGGCCACCTGGGCCGGGATCCCATCGTCAAACACGTGGAGGTCGGGGAAATGCGCGGCGGAGAGCAGTGAGGAGGTCCCCTCCGTCCAGTTCTCGAGGAAACCACCCTGCAGGTCCCGGACAGCTGGACCTTCAAGGCGAAGGTGGGTTTCCCGCTCGTGTTCGGGGTCCTCGGCGTTTCCGTCCCACTGCTCAGCGATCCCGACGCCACCCATGAAGCCGATTCTGCCATCGATAACCAGAATCCGTCGGTGCATGCGCTTGTTGAATTTTTGCACATTATACCAATGGGGTGGACGAAACCAGATAACGGTCGCTCCGGCGCCGCGCATGTGTTCGATGAGGCCGCGGTCCATCTTGGCGCTGCCCTGCGCATCGAGAAGCACGTTCACCTCGACGCCCTCAGCGGCCCGGGTGGCCAAAGCGTCGGCGAACCGCGGGGCGATGTTTCCCGTCCAGTAGATGTAGGTGGAAAAGTCGATGCACTTCCGGGCGGAGCTAATGGCCTCCAGCATGGCGGGGAAGATTTCACAGCCGTTGCGTAGGATCATGATTCGGTTGCCGTCCCGGCGGGGCGCTTGGGCCAGCGCCTCGATCAGGTGCGCGAACTCGTTACTGCCCACTGCGGGCGGGTGGGGAAGATCGAATCCCTGGCCTGCGGCGCGCCGGTATCGGGCCACGTTGTAGGCGTAGATCCCGGTCAGACCCAGACCGGCGCCGGCAACAGACCGTCGGATGACAGACGCCTTGTCCACGTTTCAGTCTCCGTCTCAGTACCTGGTTTCAGTCTCCGCCTCAGTACCTGATGGCCTCGCACGGGGTCGCGCGTTCCGTGCTGAAGATCTGGTGCCACCGGCATCGTCGGCCACACCGGCACTGATTCCCGGGCCGGGAATCAGAAGCGACCGGACTGCCCGCCGGGTCGGAAGCGGGCGTCGAGGATGGTTCCCGTCCATCAACATCACCCTGAGCGCGCAGATGATCTCGTCCCGGGTACCGCGCTTGGTTGCCCGCTCACCGGGATGGCGGCCAACCGGAACAGCTCGTCCAGTGCTGCTCTCACGACGACAAGATCTCTCCGCACCATCACACACCAGTCTCTATAGTCGATTTCTCATATCTATAGAAGGGCTTCGGATGCTGGAGTGTTCCCATGACCGAGGCTCAGGGCGGCACGAGGAGCGGCGCAGCCGACCTCCACAACGGCCACAATATGTCTTTGAGAAGAACCCGGCGAGCTGATGGACGATCCGCCACGGGCCCAACCAGGATGTCTCAGGGCAGCTGGCACTCCCCCGAAGGTCCCGGTGTCGGCGGCCTTCCACTCCGCTACCACCATCTTGATCACGATGGAGATCCTGGACTACGTCGAGGAGTCTACGGAGTTGATCTCTCACATGATCTCGATGCGCCCGCCCGTACGGGACGGTCTACGTGTGTTGCTATCCGATGACGCATCGGCCATCACGCAGGCCAGCGAGACCGGGCATGTTCGATGGCCTCAGCAAAAATGGGAAGTGACTGTTCCACCATTTCGTCGGTGGCCGTTAAGGAGATGCGGAAGTAGCCGGGTAGCTCGATGACCTGGCCGGGGAGCACGGCAATTCCTTGCTCGGCCAGGAATGCGCAGAAGGCGTGGTCATCGGCTATGGGGGCCTGGGGCAGGAGGTAGAAGGTCGCCTGCGGGATGTGAAGCTGGTAACCCTGTTCCCGCAATACTGCCACCATGCGGTCGCGGCGGCGTTGGATCGTGGCGATGTCGACGAGAAGGCCATCGATGTCGGGCAGGGCGTACTGCATGACCGCGTCGGGCATCACCAGCCCAGAGGAGAACAGGGCATGGAATAGGGCTGTGCGCATGGCCTCGGCCCGTGGTAGGCCGGGCGCCAAAGCGAGGTAGCCTAGCCGTTGCCCCGGTGCCAGCGCGCTTTTGGTGTAGGTATGGACGAGAATCGAATACGGGTGGAAGAGGCCGGGGCTGACGAAGCGGTTATTGTCGAACAGGATCCGGCTGTACGCTTCGTCGGAAATCACCCAAATCGGCCGGCCATAGCGGCCCGCCGTTTCGGCCAGGCCTTCGGCCAATCTCCGCAGGGCAGCTGCCGGGTAGATCCGCCCGCTCGGGTTGTGCGGAGTATTGATCAGCACGGCTCGGGTGCGTGGTCCCAGCGCCGCGACAATGGCCTCGATGTCCAGATCAAAGGCCGGAGGTTCGAGCCGGACCCGAACCGGCGTGGCGCCGCTGGCGAGGATCATTGCTTCATAGTAAAACCACGGCGGGCTCAAGAAGACGACCTCATCACCCGGATCGACCACGGTGTGCAAGGCCAGCGCAATCGCCCCACCAGCACCGCGAGTCAGGAATATGTCCTCGGCGGTGAAGTCCGCGCCCAGCTCAGCACCCAGCGAGACTGCGGCTGCCCGACGGGCGGGCTCGTGCTGGAAACGGTAGGCAACCAGTCGCTGGAGGTGGGAACGCTGTATCGCCGCAGCGTCTCGACGAACCCGGACGGGGGCAGCTCCTGCGGATCACCGGTCAGGAAATTGGCGATCATTGTCTGCCCGCCCTGGATCGGGGGGCGCAGCACCGTTTCGAAGAAGGGATGCAGGATCCGCTGCACCGCCAAAACCCGTTTGGCGATCAGCTGCTCAACCATCTCGACCATCCTTTCAATGCAGTCCCCCTGCACGGAGGTGTGAACCGGGCGGTGCTCACGGCGACGCGGTGCGAGCGGTGCCCGATCCAGTCCGGACCGTCACCCCCAGATCACGTTCCGCAGTCGGTGTACCAGCGGGGTGTCGGGAAGGGGATGGCGCAGCGTGGGCTCGTTCTGGGCCCAGTGCCGCAGCAGCTCGGAAAGCCGCTCGGCCAGCAGGGTGCTGACTTGGATACCGAAAACCACATCAACGGCCAGCTCCGGCTCGCCGCCGACGTTGTCTGGTGTCGCAAAACGGGTAACGGCGGCTGCGGCGGCATGTGCACAGCGCGCTCACCGCCCGATCAGAGCTGCGGCCATCAGGCAGGACAACCTCGCTCGGACCCTGCACTAACCCCGGTCCCTCCTCGGTCAGGCTGACCCGGCGCCGCCATGGCTCAGGGCACACGGCGGGCCCCGATGACCACCAGCTGCTCCTCCCGCTGCCCGGATTCGATCAATCCGCAGGCTTGCGGCATGGTGGCCCGGGCGCGCATCACCGGCCCGAAAGCCACCCTGCGGCGGGTCAGTACCTCAGCCCGCAGGCCCGTGCCCGCGAAGCGCTTGCCGGTGATGTCCTCATCACAGACCGCGGAATGCACCAGCAACATCATCCCCTCCGGGGAAAGCAAAGCAGGCCCTTCCGCACAGACGCGATCCAGCAGCATCCGCCCATCTAGGCCAGCCAGCATCCCGGCATCGGCTCATCCGATGCCGGGACAAGACATTGCTGGCAGCCGGAGCATAAGGCGGATTAGCCACAATCAAATCAAAGCTTTGACCCGCCCCGGGCCCACACAGATCACCCCAGTACATCCGGCACGAAACCCCCGCAAGCGACTGTTAAGCCAGGCGGCCACGACTGACCGCAGCGACAGATCCACCGCGGTGACCGAGGCGGCACCGCACCGGTGCCGGTTCCCAGATCCAGCACGCGCCGCCCCACCGCGTAACCACCTTCCCGCAGGACATCAACCAACAAGGAGGTATCACTACCGACCCGATACACCCCCGGTGGCCGCACCAAAAACACGAGCTGTCTCTACCCACAACGCACGTTGCAGAAACCCCCCGTCACCTCATCCGTCGGTCCCAGGGAGGAACAACCACACGTCGCATCGATCCTCGCCGCTCTTGCCCGGTGTTCACGCGCGCCCCAGAAGTCACACCGGAAGCGGCCGGCGGTCCTGTTCACGTAGTGGGTTGAGCAGAGAGCTTCAGTAGCTCTGCCGCAACTCCGGGCATCGCATGCACTTCGAACATGCATGTGGTTGAACGGCGGAGTCAGGCGAAGTAGCGCTCGGCGAGCCAGTCGAAGAAGGCGGTGAGCCGCTTGCCAGTGGCTGGGAATCGGTGAGCTCAGCGCCGCCGAAGCGGTAGACCTCGTAGCCACACAGCCGCAGTTCGCGGTCCTCGGCGACCATACAAGGCCGCTGGCCTGCGGCTTTGCCACACCATGGCGCTCACCACCCCTGGACGCGCCGTGAGACCGGGCACGAGGCGCCCGTGGAGCCTGCGCGAGCGCCTCGATGAGCGAGAGATCGACGAGCTGATCACCGCCTGCCGCGACGGCGACGCATCCGCAGCCCCTTCTCATGCCCGGCGTTCGTCGCGCGCGGTCAGCGGCGGAAGAGTGCGTCTGTGCCGTGGCGGGATCGCGGATACCGCCGGCACGGACGCGTGACCGGGTCGTTGTGCCCGAAAATACCTGGCAGTACTATGCATCGTACTTCTAGGGTGTGGACGGGTGAGGTCAGGTGAAGGTAGCCAAGGATCTGGTGGCCGCCTCGGCGACGCCGATGGTGCTCGGCATCCTGGCCGGGGGGCAAAGCTACGGCTACGCCATCCTCAGACAGATCAACGAGCTCTCCGGTGGCGAGCTGGACTGGACCGAGGGACTGCTCTACCCGTTGCTGCACCGGCTTGAGCGCCTGGGCTATGTCGAGTCGAGCTGGCAGCCGGTCACGGGGGGGCGGCGGCGCAAGTACTACCGCATCACCGGCCAGGGCCTGGCTGAGCTTGCCGAGCAACGCCGCCAGTGGGACACGGTCGTGGATGCGCTCAAGGAGATCTGGCCCGGCCCCGGCGATCTCAGGCCGTTGAGGACGATCCCGCTGGGGGGCAGGGCATGAGCGCGCTAGAGGGTCCCGACGAGCTGGAGGCGCGGTTCGCGCAGTGGCGTCACTACCTGCAGCGCCGCCGGGAGCTGCGGCCCTGCGACGCCGACGAACTCGAAGACCATCTCCGCGGTTGTGTCGACGAGCTCGTCGCACTCGGCCTGCGCGCCGACGAGGCGTTCCTGATCGCGGTCAAACGCATGGGTGGCCTGGAGGAGTTGTCCCGCGAGTTCGCCCGGGAGCATTCGGAACGGCTGTGGAAGCAACTGGTGCTGACCGGCGAGACCGAGGACCCGGCGGCGGGCACCCGGTCGCGGCGTGAGCTGCTCGCGATGGTCCTCTGCGCGGCGGGCGCGGCGGTGTCGGTCACGGTGCCGGAGCTGTTCGGGATGAGGCTGGAGCGGGACGGCTCGTTCTACGGGCCTAACGCCAGCCTGTTCGCGCTGCCCTGGCTGGCGGCCTTCCTGGCCAGCCGCCGCGGGGCCCGCCGCCCGCTGATCGGGATACTGGTGGCGCTGTTCGCGCTCGCCGCCGCGGCGGCCAACGCCTACCCCCTGGCCCAGAAGTCGCAGTCGGTGGTCATCACCAGCATCCACCTCCCCATCGCCCTGTGGCTCGTGGTGGGCCTGGCCTATGTGGCCGGCGACTGGCGCTCGTCCCGCCGGCGCATGGACTTCATCCGCTTCACCGGCGAGTGGTTCGTCTGCTTCGTCCTCATCGCCCTCGGCGGCGGTGTCCTCGTCGCGTTCATGACCGGCACCTTCCACGCCATCGGGATCGACCCGGAGAAGTTCATCACACAGTGGCTGCTGCCCTGCGGCGCCGCGGCCGCGACCATCGTGGCCGCCTGGCTCGTCGAAGCCAAACAGAGTGTGGCCGGGAACATCGCCCCGGTACTCACCCGGCTGTTCACCGCGGTCCTGCTGGCCTTCCTCGCCGCCATCATCTGGACCAGCGCTGGCATCGACCTCGAGCGCGAAGCACTGATCCTGTCCGACCTCCTGCTGGTCGTGGTGCTGGGGTTGCTGCTCTACTCGATCTCAGCCCGCGACCCGCTGGCCCCGCCCGGCCTCCCCGACCAACCGCAGCTCGCCCTCGTACTCAGCGCGCTGGCCATTGACATGCTGGTACTCCTGGAGATCACCGGGCGCATCACCGCATACGGCACGACACCCAACAAGGCCGCAGCACTCGGCGAGAACATCATCCTGCTGGCCAACCTCGCCTGGTCGGCGTGGCTACTGCTGAGGTTCACCCGCCGGCACACCCCGTTCGCGGCCCTTGAGCACTGGCAGACCGGCTACCTGCCGGTATACGCCGCGTGGGCCTGGATCGTGGTCCTGATCCTCCCCCCGCTATTCAGCTATGCCTGACCGAGAAGATCCGGCCCAATGACACCCATGCCGGCAACCCACCCGCCGCTGCGACAGCACTGCCGCAACACTCACGCGCCAAACACCCACGTTCAACCCAGGCCCGCTCCGGGAACACAGACGGTTCCCCCGCGCGCTCTCATCGGCATAAGCGGACACCGCCGCGCGTGTGAGTGGGGTGTGGTGCCGCGTACTCGCACATCCATGCGAGCCGCTGACCTGTGTCAACCTGCTGGCTTCGGCGAGTATAGGCGCAGTCAGCGGCTTGCCGACCCGTCTGGAGACCCCGCGTCGTAGTCCAGTGCGGCAAACTCGCCGTCATCAAGGATCCTGTTCGGATTCGCACGAGACTCCGCGCCGCGCCGCTGTGTGGGCCCTTCGTTGCCCTGGCCTCAGCACCCACCGAGGCCGCGCCATGTCCTTCCTGGCGCTGCCGAGCAGCCGTGCGCGAGCTTCGGCAATGATCGCCCTGTTCTGCTTGTGCTGCTCGGCAGTGAGTGTCGGTCTGAGCGTTCACCTCATCGGCCGATGCCTGAAGTGAGGACTCATCGGCGCCAGCCCATAGCTGTTTCTGGTGATGATGTAGTGCTTGACCCGCCATGTAGCAGGGACTCAGCATTGTTGCCTCCACCGCTGGTTCGTCGTCGTTGATCGATGAGATCGTGCGCGAGGGTGCCCGGCCGGAGCTGGTCGAACGCCCCGACGGCCAGCCCGTCGCTGCGGGCGCCACCTAAAAGATCTTCATCCACAGGTCTTGACAATTCCTCGGTGGCCCGCGTAAGACAGCGATGCGTATCGACGCTGGCCGTTGTGGACGGTGGCGCAGAGCGCGACACGCGCCCCGTCGAGGGCGTCTGAGCACGTCGTTCACGCCACCAGCCGATCCCACAGGAAACATCGTGAAAGCCTTTGTGTTCGAAACCAACGGCGAACCATTGCGGGTCCTCGGCCTGCGGGAGCTGCCCGATCCGGCGCCCGGACCCGGAGAGGTCGCGGTCCGGATCCTGCTCGCCCCGGTACACCCCTCGGACCTGCATATCATCCGCGGCCGCTACGGCCGCCAGCCGCGACTACCCGCCAGCCCCGGCATCGAGGCGGTCGGTGTCGTCGAGGAGCTTGGTTCCGGCGTGAGCGGGCCGGTGCCCGGAACCCGGGTCGTACTGCTGAACGTCATCGGCACCTGGCGGCAGCGGGTCGTGTGCCCAGCCGGCCAGCTCGTCGTCGTGCCCCACGGGGTGAGCGACGACGACGCCGCACAAGCCATCGTCAATCCGGTGGCGGCGTGGATGCTCACCGTTGGCGAGCATCGCCTCGCGCCAGGTGAACTCCTCACCCAAACCGCGGCTGGCTCGACCGTCGGCCGGCTGATACTGCAACTCGCCCGCTCGGAGGGGTTCCGCACAGTGAACCTTGTCCGTCGACGCGCCCAGATCGACGAACTCGCCGCGCTCGGCGCGGATATCACGTTGTGCACCACGGACCAGGACTGGGCCGGGCAACTGATCGAGGCGACCCGCGGCGGCCCGCGCAAAGCGATCGACTGCGTCGCCGGGCGAGTCGGCGCCACGCTCGCTGAGACGCTCGCCCCGGGAGGCCGGCTGCTTGTGTTCGGCGCGCTGTCCTCACACCGGCAGAGCGACCGGTCGGCGTTCGAGATGCCGCTCGTCGCACCGACGATGATCTACCGCAGCACCCGAGTCGAAGGCTGGTTCTTGTTCCACTGGCTCGAGACCACACCTCTGGCCGAATCCGTCACCGTTGTCTCGACGGTGCTTGATCGGCTCAGCTCAGGGGCGTTGCGGTTGCCGGCGATAGTCCGGTACAAGCCCTCCGACATCGCGACGGCTGTGGCCGACGCCGACGGCGGGGTCCGCACCGCCACCAAGCCGGTGCTGGACATCGGCGGGAATTTCTGACCAGCGATTCGCCGGGCGGCGCATCACCCCGCGCCTGGAAACCACCGTCGCCCACGTCATCATCGACGGGGTCTTAACCCGCACCATCCCGCTAACTCTGACCCCGGCCCAACGCGCCCGCCTCCAAGGCGCTCGCCCGCCAGACCCTGCTCCGCTGATCGACCAACGACCCGCCCGGGCCCAGCGCACGCTGTCCTGCCGCGGCGGTACCCAAATCATCGGCCTGTGGGGTTCCGGAAGTCGGTCACCTCCTGCCGAGCAGCGGCTTTACGCCGCTCGTTCGTACTCGTTGATCAAGCCACCCAGAACCGGGCGACGCGCGATCCGTTTGTGGTGAACGAAACGAAATGCCGTAGGCCGGCGACGAGACGACCTACACCACCCTACTAGCACACCTAAGAATCAGAGATACCCAGGTCAGAGGCCTAGACACTCGGCCGTGGAGATACTCACCGCTTACTCGCACTCCACGCAAGCCGCTGACCGGTATATTTGCGTTCTCGCGGCCGCACGGAACCGGTAGCCAGGGGATCGAATTGATCACCGCGACACCGTGGAGCCTTCACGAACGGCTCTCCGACGACATGATCCAAGCCATGGCCTGCGCCTACCGTGCCGGAGCCACTGCCCGCGACCTAGCCATCGCGCGAGGGTTACGCCGGGTGTTCATTTGAGAGTAGTGCCGTTTGTGGGGTCGAAGAAATACAGTCGGTCAATGTCCACGCCGATCAGGATGGGTGTGTCCTTCTGGATCGTGGTGCGGCGATCCAGGCGTGCCAGGAGCGGCTGCGAGTTGGCGATTCCGTTTATCGACAAGTAGGCGAGCGATTCGCTGCCCAGCGACTCGGTTCGCGTCACTGTTGCCTGGATGATTCGGGACTGGCTGTCGCGCAGGTGCTCGCTGGGCATGAAGTCCTCCGGGCGAAGCCCAAGGACCACGCTGTGACCGGCGAAGGGCCGCAGTGCGGCACGGGCCTTCGGGGGAATCAGTAGCCGGGAGTCGCCGAGGCGGGCGTACCAGGCGTCATCGAAGGTGTCGATGTCAAGCTTCGCCGGCAGGAGGTTCATCCCCGGCGAGCCAATAAATTCGGCGACGAACACGTTAGCGGGCTGTTCGTATAGCTCTAGGGGGGTGCCAATCTGCTCGAGGGCTCCGTCGCGAAGGATGGCGACCCGGTCACCCATGGTCATGGCTTCGGTCTGGTCGTGGGTGACATACAGGGTGGGTGCGCCGATGCGCCGGTGGATGGTGGCGATCTCAGCGCGCATCTCCAGACGGAGTTTCGCGTCGAGGTTCGACAGTGGTTCGTCCATCAGGAACGCCGTGGGTTCGCGGACGATGGCTCGGCCCATGGCCACGCGTTGACGCTGGCCGCCGGACAGCTGACGCGGCTTGCGGTCTAGCAGGTCGGTCAGGCCGAGGATGCCGGCCGCCTGGTCGACTCGCGCGCGGATCTCGCGTTTGGGCATGCCGGCCATTTTCAGCCCGAAACCCATGTTCGCCCGCACGTTCATGTGCGCATACAGAGCGTAGTTCTGGAAGATCATCGCCACGTTGCGATGCCGCGGCGGCAGATTGGTCACCAGGCGGCCGGCGATGCGGATCTCGCCGGCGGTGACCGCCTCGAGTCCTGCGATCATGCGCAGTGTGGTGGTTTTCCCGCAGCCCGACGGGCCCACCAGGACGAGGAGCTCGCTGGGGTGGACCTCCAGACTGATGTCGCGCACCGCGACGATCCCGCCGGGGAATTCCTTGCGGACGCGTTCGAGGACGATTCCGTTTGTGGAGGCGGCGTTAGGACGATCCACTAAGCATCCCCCGAATATGGCGATTCAAGACAAGAGCCACGACGGCGGGCGGCAGGAGCGCGAGCACCCCCGCCGCCGCTAGCAGTGGGTAGTTCGTCGTGTACTTGCCAACATATTCTGGGATGAGCACCGCCACGGGCTTGCTCGCGCTGGTGGAGGTCAAGAGCAACGGAATGAGGAACTCACCCCAGACTGACAGCACAAGGATTGCGCTGAGCGCGGCGATGCTCGATCGCATCTGGGGTAGCACGACATGCCAGAAGGCTTGCCAGCGCGTGCAGCCATCGAGAAGGGCCGCCTCCTCCGGTTCGGTCGGTAGCTCTTTGACGTGATTGTGCACCAGCCACATCGCCAGCGGGGTGCTCGTGCTGACGAACACCAGCACCAGCCCGAGCTTGCGGTCGATCAGGCCAGCCTCAGCCAGGAGCTGGAACAGTGCGATGACGAGGGTGAACACTGGAATGATGGCCGTGGCGACGACCACCCAAAACAGCACGTTGCGGCCGGGGAAGCGCAGCCGGGCGAACGCGTAGCCCGCGCTGATCGCAACACACAGGATTGCCAGCGTCGAGATCAGCGTGATCGAGGCGCTGTTCCACATCGCCTGGGCGAAGGCACCGGTCTCCGAGACGGTGCCGCCAGCGCGGATATCAGCGGTACCGCCGAGCAGCCCACGGTAGGGATCCATCGTCACATGATCGGGCAGCCAGTGGAGCGGGATCGCCCGCACGTCGGCCTGCGTCGAGACGCTGGTGACCACGCCCAGCGCGATCGGCGCAAGCGACCACAGGATGATCGCGGCGATCGCCACGGTCCGCACGAATCGCGCAGCGCGGAAACGCGTCATGTCCTCGACCTCCCGAAGGCGAGCGCATAGCCCGCCGCCAACACCGCGGTGATACCGGTGAGTAGGAACGCCAGCGCCGTGCCATGAGGGAAGTCGGCGTTGACAAATGTGGTGGTATAGACCTCCATGACGATTGAGCGGGTGTTGAGCGCGGTGCCATTGAGCACGTAGATCTCGTCGAAAATCTTGATCGCCCAGACTGTGCCGATGGTCAACGCGACCGCGATCGAGGGCCGCAGCAGCGGCAGAGTGATGTGGCGGAACTGCCGCAACGGTGTTGCGCCATCAACCGCCGAGGCGCTGTAGACGTCGTCGGGGATGTTCTGGAGCCCCGCGATGAGGACGAGGCTGACCAGCGGTAAGACGCTCCAGACGTGTACCAGCGTGATGAATGCCAGCGCCCATGTGCGACTGGCTAACCAGACCTGCGGGTGGCTCACCAGGTGCAGCTGCATCAGCACACTGTTGAGCAGCCCGCTATCAGGGTCGAACATCCGCCGCCAGAGCACGCCGCTGACCACGGACGGTAATGCCCAGGGCAGGATCAGGATCGCCAGCACGATGCCGCGTCCCGGGAAGACATGATGTAGCGCTATGGCGACGATCAAGCCCAAGGCGAGCTCGAGTGTCACCGCGAGCACCACGTAGACAAGCGTGTGCGCAACCGCCTCGTGCACAGTCGAGGAGCTCACAACGTCGCCGTAGTTGCCTAGACCCACAAAGCGCGATTGCTCGCCAAGCGCCACGTCCCCGGAGCGCAGGCTGGTCACAAAGCCTGCGATGAGCGGGTAGAGAACGAGCGCCGCGGTAACGATCACCGCGGGTGCCACCATCAGCATCCCCAGCCGCGTCGTTTCCCGTGCGGCAGGGTCAACCCGGCGGGAGGTTCGCCCCGGCGATGCTCCGCCGGGGCGAACGTCCCGCTGGGCAGTGTCCGATCCCATTGCTGCCTACGAACCGGCCAGCTCCGTGGCCTTGGCGGCGAGCTGCTTCAGCGCTGCCTCGACGCTCATATCGCCCTTCACGGCGGCATTCAGCAGGCCCTGGGCGGTGGAACTGAACTGGCCATACCATTTCGGCGCGCCTTGCGGGAACAGCGGCACAACATGAGCTAGCTCGTCGCTTAAGACCAGACCACCGTCGAGTTCACCGCTGCGGGCCATGGCTGCGACCAGCGAGCCGCGGCAAGGCAGCATGCCCGCCTGCTTGTACAGCAGGCGGAGGGTAGTGGGCCGCATCCACCACTCGATGAACGTCCGGGCTGCGTCTTTATGTTTAGCCGTCACTGGGATCGCCAGGCCCTCCGGCAGCCCAAACGTGGGGCCGGGACCCTGGACGCCCGGGATGAGGGCGGCCTTCGCGTCGGGGGCGATGCTTGACAGCCTCGGGTTGTTGGCGGTCGACAGGTTACCGGGGCTGGAGGCGAACAGGATCGCGCTGGAACCAGCGGCGAACTGGTCGAAGGCCGCTGCGTTGTCCAACGTGACACTGCCCGGGGACGCCCAGCCGTTGCGCATGGCATCAACTTCGAACTGCAGGGCCCGAAAGCCAGCCGAGCCAGGGCCAGCGAATAGTGGCTTGAAGTCGTGGTCGAACAGCTGGCCACCCATCGCCACGGTGAGCAGGTACCACGGCGTGACGCCGCCCTCCGTAGCGGCCATTGGTATGCCCAGCGGATAGCGCACACCCGAGACCTTCAGTTTGGCCACTGCCAGACCAAGCTCGGCGAACGTCTTGGGGAACTCGCCAAGGCCGGCGGCCGCGAACATCTTGGTGTTGTACAACGACAGGCGATAGTCATTTGAGTAACACGCCGCGTAAGTGTGGCCACCTGCGTTGAAAGCCGCATCAGCCTGAGAAAGATCCTGCACCAGGGCCGGATCGAGCACCTTCTCCAGCGGCTCATACCACCTGGCGGCAGCGAACTGACCGGTGAAAGACCAATCGAACTCCGTCACGTCGGCGATATAGGTCTTCGCCGTGTTAGCGACGATCAGCTTGGCGCGCACCGCGTCCCAGCCAGTGATGTTGAGGCTCACTTTCACGCCAGTCTGGCGCGTAAAATCGGCCAAGAGCGGCTCGGGTATCTGATAGGGCAGCAAGACGTTGATCTCCTGGCCTCTAATCGAAACCTGATCGCGTGGCGCGAACCCCGGACCCGCGCCGCTGATTCCGCCGCCGCACGCCGCGATGACCAGCACGGCCGCACACGCCACCATCCAGAAAACGCCACGCCTCGCGCGCTTGCTCACCCACAGATCCCCGACCAGATGAGCTGGCGCAGTGGCTGCGGGCCCAGCCTTCCAGGCGTCGCTTCCAGACTGCCCCGCAACCTCAC
>DASTBN010000212.1:0-7225 GCA_035712045.1 Pseudonocardiaceae bacterium | reverse complement strand
CGCGTTGATCACTGGAACCGTTCCCCCGGAGAGCAGCTCCCCCAGCGAGCCGGTCGGCAGCACGTTGGCCAGGAAAGCGCCGCCGAGCACCAAACCGGCCAGACCCACCGCGGCGAAGGCCGCCGCGGCCAGCGACTCGATGATCTCCAGCACCGCCGGCGGCGCGGCCCGCCGCAGCGCCGCATAGCGCCCCGCGACATAGAGCAGATGCCACCCGGTGGCCAGCACCACCCCGCCCTGGAACCCGCCACCCGGACTGAGCTGGCCGTGGGCGATCACATAGAGCCCGACCAGCACGCTGACCGGCAGCAACACGTAACCCGCCAGCCGGGTCACTGGCAGCACCCGGCCGGCGCCGCGCGGGCCGACCTCCCGCTCCCCGGGTGCGGGCCGCAGCAGCATCAGCGTCCCAATCACCGAACCGAACAGGATGAACTCCTCCCCCAAGGTGTCCACCGCGCGCTGGTCGAAGTTCACCGAGGACACCACGTTCGCCGTTGCCCGCTGGGTGGTGGCCACGGCCACCGCGCGATCACCGTAGGGATGGAACTCCGAGCCGAAACCCGGCAGGCCCCGCGCCGCGAGAACGAACAAGACGGCGAACACCGGCGCCACCATGGCGAACAGCGCCAGCCGCGCCCGCTGGCTCATCGGCGGCCGCTTACTTTCTGGATCGTCAACATGATCATCAAAGGGACGACCGCAGTGCCGATCGCCAGCTGGGACAGCGCCACGTCCGGCGCCTGCACGGTGACAAACAAGATCGCCAGCACCAGCCCATACACCGATAGCATGACCGCCTGCCGGGCCGGTTGCCGGGTCACGATAACCATCGTGCCGGTCACCGCGACCAGCCCCAACGCCAGATAGATCAACAGCATCATGCCGGTGGATCCGTCTCGACCAGGCCCTGCCGTTGCGCCGTGGCACGGCCGAAGGCGGACACCGTCACCGCGCCGCTACCCACCAGCAGCACGCCGATCAAGATCAGCTTGATCGCCAGGGTGCTCAGCCCCGCGTCGACCACGAGCGCGGCGATGATCAGTGGTGCCCCCAGCGAGGAGGCCGGACCCAGGTAATGCAGCCGCAGCAACGTTTCCCGCGCCACCAGCAGTCCCGCACAGCCCAGGGCCACCCCGGCGATCCCGGTGGCCAGCAGCACGATCTCCACCACA
Source organism: Pseudonocardiaceae bacterium (assembly GCA_035712045.1). Taxonomy (GTDB): domain Bacteria; phylum Actinomycetota; class Actinomycetes; order Mycobacteriales; family Pseudonocardiaceae. Next base: position 6,050 of record DASTBN010000212.1, on the reverse strand, counting down.
GTCGAGGTCACCGCCGCACCACCAGGCGGGCGAACACCAGCGACCCGGTCAGCGACAACGCGGCCAGCACCAGAGCGGTGTCCACATAGGAACTCCGCTGGTACCCGGCGGAGAGCAGCACCATCTCCAGCGTGGCGACCACACCCGCCATCGCCAGGCCCGCCAGCCGATCCAGGACATGACCGCGACCGGCCGCTACCACGGCCGGCAACATCCCGACCACCAGCAGCACCGCCGCACCCACCAGCCACCGGTTCACCGCCGCACCGACCGTTCCACCGCGCTGGGCCGCTCGCGCACCGCGTGCACCAGCAGCCTGGGTGGCGCACCACCGCTGTCCACCACGAAGCTGCCGGGACTCACGCTCAGCATCAACCCCGCCACCGCCTGCCAGCTCTCCTCGCGCACGTCATCGGGCTGCCGTGCCAGCGGCACGCTGTGCAACACTCCTGCCGGTGGCTCCCGCCCAGGCCACTGCGCCGGCAGCGCCCGAGCCAGTAACACCGTGTCGGCCAGCACGGCGACCGGGATTCCGACCAGGGGAGCCAGCCAGCGCCAGGACACCGTGAACGATGAGGCGCTCGCGCGCCGCGCCATCACCCCAGCGCACCCCGCGACGACGCTCAGCAGCGTTCCCAGAATGAACTCACCACCAGAGAGCGGGGACACCAGCACCAGATATCCGCCGAGGAGCAGCACCCACCACACCGCCGCCTCGACGACCAGGAAACGCCTCCCTCGGCCCACCTTACGATCAAACCACGCCCCTCGCGGAAATCAGGCCATCCGGCGGGTGCATGACAGCGCTGCGGCGGGGGTACTCCTCTTGACGACCTCAAGCGTCAGGTGAGGAGGCAGCATGTCCGGCGGTTACGACCAGTTCACGCGACAGGATCCGGTCGAACAGCATGCCCGCCCCGGCAGTGGTGATCGAGTCGTGGCGTATCCGGGTCACACCGGTGAGCTGGATGTCCGGCCCGATCATGGAGAGACCACATATAGGGGCAGCGGCAGGCTCGTTGACCGAAAGACGATCGTCACCGGCGGTGATTCTGGTATCGGCCGGGCGGTGGCGCTCGCTTTCGCGCGAGAAGGAGCTGATGTTCTTATCTCACACCTGGAGAGCGAGCGGGCCGACGCCGAGGAGACGCTCAGGCTGGTGCGCGAGGCCGGCCGGACCGCGGTGAGCGTTCCCGGGGACCTCCGGGAGGAGGACCAGTGTAACCGGGTCGTTGACCGGGCGGTCGCCGAATTCGGCCGGGTTGACGTGCTCGTGTCCAACGCGGGTTATCAGTGCTCGCACGAAAATGGGATTTCCGATATCGGCACCGATGACTTCGACCGGGTTTTCAAGACAAATATCTATTCACTGTTCTGGCTGGTCAAGGCCGTGATTCCGCACATGGAGCCTGGCTCGTCAATTATCACGACCTCCTCGGTGCAGGCGTTTAATCCATCGCCGCACCTCCTCGACTACGCGAGCTCGAAAGCGGCCATCGTCAATTTTACCAAGGGGCTCGGTGCTAATCTGGTGAGTAAAGGTATCAGGGTCAATTCGGTCGCGCCCGGCCCGGTGTGGACACCGTTGATACCCTCGACATTCCCGCGGGAGCGGCTCGAGTCCTTTGGTGCTCAATCCCCGATGGGAAGAGCCGGTCAGCCCGCTGAGCTCGCCCCGATCTATGTGTTCCTCGCCTCCCAGGAGTCCAGCTACATGACCTCGGAGGTCCTGGGTGTCACCGGCGGAACTCCGATCACGTGATGCGGAAGACCCGGCCCGGTGGCCCTTAGCGGCTGGGAAGCCGGACGACGGTGACGAAGAAATCGTCGATCTGCCTGATGACCTCCATGAAGCGGGTGAAGTCGACCGGTTTGGTGACGTAGGCGTTAGCGTGCAAGTGATAGCTACGCACGATGTCCTCCTCGGCCTGGGAGGTGGTGAGCACCACGACCGGGATGCTGCGCAGCTGGTCATCGGACTTGATGGCGGTGAGCACCTCATACCGTTCATCAGCGGCAGGTTCAGGTCCAGCAGGATCAGCCCGGGCCGGGGCGCGTCGGCGTGCTCGTCCTCGCCGCGCAGGAACCGCAGCGCCGCCGCACCGTCGCAGACCACGTGCAGCGGGTTGCTGATCCGGTGATGCTCGAACGCCTCCTGAGTCATCAGCACATCCCCCGGATCGTCCTCGACGAGGAGAACATGCGCCTCATGCTGCGGTCGCGTCATCGCCATGGTCCTCGCTGTGCTCGATGCTGGCGGGCAAGGTGAAGCAGAACGTTGAGCCCGATGCGGCGTTCGGCTCAAGCCAGATCCGGCCGAGGTGGTAGTCGATGATTCTCCGGCACAGGGCTAACCCGATGCCGGTGCCGGGGTAGGCGTCCCGGGGATGCAGCCGCTGGAAGATGACGAAAATCTTCTCCGCGTAGGCCGGATCGATGCCGATCCCGTTATCGCTAACCCGGAACCTCCAGAACTCCCCGTCACGGTGCGCGCTGATGTGGATCTGGGGCGATTGATCACCACGGAACTTGATCGCATTACTGATCAGGTTCTGAAACACCGTGGTGAGCAGGGACGCCTCGCCCTCCACCGCAGGCAGCGGATCGTGAGTGATGCTCGCGCCGGTGGTGTGCACCACGTCGCCGACGTTGCGCACCGCCTGATCGAGCAGTACCTCGCAGTCCATCCTCGTCCACTTCCCGGCGGCGGTGCGCCCGACCCGGGAGAACGCGAGCAGATCGTTGATCAATACGCTCATCCGGCGGGCGCCGTCAACAGCGAAATGAATGTACTGGTCAGCTCGTTCGTCGAGCTGCCCGGCGTAGCGTTTAGCCAGCAACTCGCAGAAGCTGGACACCTTGCGCAGCGGCTCCTGCAGGTCGTGGCTGGCTACGTAGGCGAACTGCTCCAAATCGGAGTTGGATCGCCGCAGCTCCGCGGACTGGGCATCCAGGCGCCGGTTGAGGTCCCGCACAGTGGTCAGCTCGGCGACGAGCTGGCGGCGCATGCTGTCGATGTCGCCGCCCAGTTCCACGATCTCCCGGGCACCCTGCCCGATCACCTGCCGTTCGAACTGTCCGGCGGCGACGGTGCGGACCTCACCGCCTATACGCTCGATGGGGGCAGCGATGGTGCGGCGTACCCAGACACCCACTGCGGCGAGCAGCACCAGCAGCCCGGCCGCGATGACCACGCATACCAGCAGCAGGGTGTTCGCCGCGGAACGCAGCGAGGCCCGAGCCTGTGACCGGGCGTCGGTCAGCCTGGTTCGCTGCTGGAGCAGGGCGGCCCGCAGCGTGTCGAACCGATCCTTGCCCAGCGCAGGGTTGAAGTTGGCACTGGCCGGTCCGGAGGTGGTTACCGCGGCGATCGCCGGTTCGGCGTAGTCGCTGCGCCACGCTCGCGCCTTGGCCAGGATCTCATCGAGAGTGGTCGTGAGCTCCGGCATCGGCGCTGCGGCGCCGATGCCGCGCAGTGTGGCCAGCGCCGAGTCCTCCTCCTGGCGGCCCTGCCGATAAGGGACGAGGAAGTCCGGCTTGCCGGTGGCGGCGAAGCCGCGCACCCCGGTCTCCTGATTGACCAGTGCTGCGGACAGGGCCTGCGCGTTCAGCAAGGCGGGGTCGAGCTGATCGGCCAGGACCCCGCGAGCCGTATCGAGATTGGCCAGGGCGAGCGCGCCAGCCACGATCGCCACGATCGCGACACTCAGGCACGCCGCTCCTACCACGCGCTGCCAGCGGCGCAACGACCAGACGCGCGAGGAGGCCCGGTCAGCCACCATCGTGCTCCGGGCGGTGTGAGGGATGGGTCAACATCACGACGGCGATGTCGTCGTCGTGCTTGGGGTCACGCTGGCGAACTGTCTCGACCAGCCCGTCCACCAGCCGCTGTGGATCCTGACCGGGCACTGTCCGTTGCGTGTCGAGGAGATCGAGTAGTCCCCGCACCCACAGGCGCTGTCCAGCGTGTCCCGACCGGCCCTCGATCAGGCCGTCCGTGTAGAGCAGCAGCATCCACCGCGAGCGGAGCTCGATCTCAGCTGAGGACCAGATCGAGGCCGGATCCACGCCCATAGGCAGCCCCCGCGGCGCGGCCAGCTCTCTCCACGCTGGCTCCGCCCGGATCGCATCCTCTTTGTGTTCCTCCCGAAGTTCACCGCCATCGAGCAGCAGCGGCAGCGGATGCCCGGCCGACCACACGTGCGCCCGGTCGCGGTCCGGGGTGATCCGCACCATGCAGGCCGTGGTGAACAGCCTCGGGAGGTGCCGCTCGTGGATCATCAATTGCGCCAGCGTGGGCAGGATGTCCCGCTCCGGGTGCTCGGCCAGGACCAGGGTCCGCCACGCGATGCGCAGGCACACGCCCAGCGCGGCCTCGTCGGGCCCGTGCCCGCAGACGTCTCCGATCACCGCCCATACCGACTTGTCGGCGGCTTGCACGACGTCGTAGAAGTCCCCACCCAGCAGCATCCGCCCGCCGCCGGGCCGGTACTGGGCGGCGTGGCCCACCGCCGGATCGGTGATCAACGGGGCAGGTAGTAAGCCACGGCTGAGCCGGGCGTTCTCCGCAGCGAGGAGTTTCGCCTCGGAGAGCTCCCTGGCCACCACCTCAGCGCGGTGCCGCTGTACGGCGTAGCGGATCACTCGTTCCAGGCTGCGCCCGTCGATCCGTCCCTTGACCAGGTAATCCTGCGCGCCGGCACCCACCGCGGCGACACCCTGCTCCTGGTCATCCAGCCCGGTCAAGACCACTACCGTGGCCGCACCCCGCGCGAGCAGCTGGCGCAGCCCGCTAAGTCCATCGGCATCGGGAAGACGCAGATCGAGCAGCACGCAGTCCATCTCAGCTCGCAGCTGCTGCTGCGCCTCGCTCAGCGACCGCGCCCACACCAGCTCCACCGGCGCTGCGGCATCGGTCAACAATTCCCGTACCAGAACGGCGTCGCCTTCGTCGTCTTCAACCAACAGCACATGCAGCGGCGCAGGGCGAGAGACATCAGCGCCTATCGACACCGCATTCTTCCTCTCGCCGCCGCCGACGTCACCATGCTGTGGTTAGCATGGCGCTGGCCAGTACCTCCCGCCAGCTCAGCCGCCTTGCGATGATCAAGGAAGATGGTAGTTGAGCCGCTAGCCGGGTGTTTAACCTGCCCGTCAGCCGGGTAGCTCTCCGCCTGAGTCCAGGTCAGGTGCGGGGGTGGGTCGTGCGAATCGCGGTAACCGGTGCGTCCGGCAATCTGGGTACCTCTGTACTGGCGGCCCTGAATGACGACCCGGCGATCCAGGAGATCACCGGGATCAGCCGCCGCCGGCCGCTGCGGCAGGTAACCAACGCGCGCTGGGTCAGCGCTGACGTGGCCGCTGACGATCTAGTGACCGCCTTCACCGGGGCGGACGTCGTGATCCACCTCGCGTGGCTGATTCAGCCCTCGCGGGATCCGCACATGACCTGGTCGGCCAATGTGCTGGGCTCGGCGCGCGTGTTCCGGGCCGCAGCCGACGCGGGCGCGTCCGCGCTGATCTACGCGTCGTCCGTGGGGGCGTACTCACCCGGGCCGAAAGACCAGCCGGTGGCGGAGTCATGGCCCACCGACGGCGTGCCGAGCTGTACCTACTCCCGGGAAAAGGCCTATGTCGAGCGCATCCTCGACGCTTTCGAGATGCGGCACCCCCAGATGCGGGTGGTCCGGCTGCGGCCGGGCTTTGTGTTCAAGCGCACCGCCGCCAGCGGCATCCGCAGGCTCTTCGCGGGGCCGTGGCTGCCTACTCCATTGCTGCGCCCCGAGCTCATCCCGGTCGTGCCCCGGTTGCCGCGGCTGCGGTTCCAAGCCGTGCACAGCCTCGATGTGGGCGAGGCGTTCCGGCTGGCGGCGCTGCGATCCAGGGCACAAGGTGCGTACAACGTGGCCGCCGAGCCCCCGCTCGGGCCGGACGAGCTGGCCGCGCTGTTCCACGCGCGCACCGTGGGAGTGCCGCCGGGTCTGCTGCGCCGCCTCGCCGCGCTGGCCTGGCACGCCCGGCTGGTGCCCACCGAACCAGGCATGGTGGAT
>DASTBN010000211.1:0-2347 GCA_035712045.1 Pseudonocardiaceae bacterium | reverse complement strand
ATCATGAGGACCGCGATCAGCCATGGTTCCCAGGCGAGCATCACGGCGAGCGCGATGGCGAGCCCGAGTGAGGCTGCCACCACAACCTGCTCGCTCAGATCGCCCAACACGCGGCGGGGACGCTGGAGCGGATTGGACAGTGTCAGCGCGCCGATCACCAGGACGGCGTTGACCAGCCAGTACACCGTCGCCGCACCGATCAGGAGCAGGAGCCCCGGCAGGCCATGCGGGATGATCGGGTATCCGGCGGCGGCCTGGACAAGCCGCAGCAGCGCGACGGCGGCCGCGGACGCGATCGCCGCGCTCGCGCCGGCGAAGAGCGCGCGATACAACCTGGCCTGGCCGCTCCGGTACCCCGCGTGCAGGCAGACCAGGGCCGTTATCGCGAACACCAGCGGCAAGGGGACCGACAGCGCCGCCGCGAAGATCCACAGTGAGGTGAGGTTCGTCAGCGAGCCGTGGCCCGTGGCCTGCGCGTTCTGGTTGTCGATCGGGCGCACCGCTTCCCGGTGCACGATGGCCCCAGCGGCCAGCAAGCCGAATCGGAACAAGTCAAGCGGGCTCACCGGCATGGCGATGGTCATCCCCGTGGCGAGCGCCACCGCCGCGATGTCCACCACTAGCACATAGGCGATGACAATCCGGCGCTGACCCCACAGCGCCCACAGGTGCGGTCGCAGAGCCCGCAGGCCTGATCTGCGTCCTGAACTGGGTCTGGCGCGCGCAAGCCCATGGCTCACACTCACTGGGCGCCCCCGAAAGGTGACGTTGAGCTATCTCCCTTAGAGTAATCAGCGGTCGACTCTTTGTCATCCTCCGAGCGGAGTGCGACATCCAGCGAAAATTCGTTACCCTCCGTAATGTTTGATTCCCTGAAGTTGTGAAGTCACACTCAGAATTGGGATACGGACAGTAGCTGGTGAGCTGCCCGTGGCCCCCGATCCGCTAGCCGGGATTTCACCTAGTGCGATCGTCGCTGGTATGAAGTGTCACTCAACGTTGCGTCCCAGGGGGGAGGCGGTGGCGGTAATGAGCCGAAGGGGACAGCTGTCCCGGGTCCTGGCCCTCCTCCTGGTGGTGTACGCGCTACCCGTCACCTTGCTGTCTCAATCCGGTGACGCTTCGTTGACATCGTCGGGAACAGCCTTATCCGGCTCGCTGGGTGGGCCCGCAGCGAGCCGCCTTGGCTCAGGGCTGTCCCGCCTGGTGCCGTCCAGCGTGATGCCCAGTTCCCCGCTGGGCGCTCCGCTGGCGGAACTGCCCAGCCCGCGGCCCGCCGCGCCAGTCTCGCCATTCACTGGCTTGCCCGCCGATCTCGCCGCCCCGGTTCTCTGCGTCAAGATCGACAACGCCTCGGTGGCCCGTCCGCAGAGCGGGCTGGAGCTGGCGGACCTGGTCTATGTCGAGCCCGTCGAGGGCGGCCTGAGCCGGCTGCTCGCGGTGTTTCAGTCCCGGGTCCCCCCGGTAGTGGGGCCGGTTCGCAGTGCCAGGGCCTCCGACGTGGAGTTACTGGCCAACTTCGGCCGACAGGCGTTGGCGTACTCCGGTGCCGCGCCCTCGGTCGGGGCGCTCGTGGCGGCCGCACCGGTGGCCGATGTCTCCGAGCTCGCGCGACCTGGTGCCTATCACCGGGATCGCCGCCGGCGGATGCCGCACAACCTCTACGGGGACCCAGGCCAGCTGCGCCAGGGAGGCGCTCCGCCGCGAGACATCGGGTTCCGCTTCGGGCCGGCGCCCGCCGGCGGCAACCCGGTGGGAGAGGCCGGGGTGAGCTACCCGGCGACCCGCATCGGAGTCCGCTGGGACGCCGGCGAGCGCAGATGGCTGATCTCGATGGACGGCGCACCGCTCACCTCGGCCACCGGGGCGAGGCCCGGCGCGGCGACCGTGGTGCTGCAGCGAGTGTCCGTGCGCGACGCCGGTGTCCGCGACGCGGCGGGATCGCCTTCGCCGTTCGCGGCGACGGTGGGATCCGGTGACGCGGTCGTGCTCCGGGATGGGCTGGCCTTCGCCGGACGCTGGTCCCGGCCCAGCGCTGAGGCGATCACCACATTCACCCTGTCCGATGGATCACCGCTGACTTTCGCGCCGGGCCCGGTATGGGTGCTGCTGGTTCCGGCCTAGCTGGTAGCGAGGGTCACTGGAACCAGGCGGCCAGATACCAGGAGGGGGTATGGTGAGGAGGGCGGGGGTCCATGGGGTCGAGAGAGGACGATTCGGTGGCGAGCTACACCAAGGACCGGGATGCGTACCTCAACCGGTTGCGCCGGATCGAGGGGCAGGTTCGCGGGCTGCAGCGGATGGTCGAGGACGACGCGTACTGCATCGACGTGCTGACCCAGATCTC
>DASTBN010000210.1:0-3541 GCA_035712045.1 Pseudonocardiaceae bacterium | reverse complement strand
CGGAGGACGACACACCGGTGATCGACGTCGACCGCGGCGGGAAGATCACCTGGCACGGGCCGGGGCAGCTGGTCGGCTACCCCGTGATCGCGCTGGCCGAGCCGCTGGATGTCGTCGACTACGTCCGGCGCCTGGAGCAGGCATTGATCACCGTCTGCGCCGGTCTGAGCCTGGACACCGGCCGGATCGAGGGACGATCAGGAGTATGGCTGGTCGCTGACCCCGCCACTGGCCGGCCGGAGCGCAAGATCGCCGCGATCGGCGTCCGGGTGAGCCGGGGGGTCACGATGCACGGGTTCGCCCTGAACTGCGAACCGGACCTGTCCGCGTTCAGCCGGATCGTGCCCTGCGGCATCACCGATGCCGGCGTGACGTCACTGACCGCCGAGTTGGGGCGGCCGGTGCCGGTAGCGCAGGTCCAGCCGGCGGTGCGGCGTGCTGTGCTCGACGCTCTGGATGGCATTCTGGCGGTGCGCCTGTGAGCGGCTGGGGCGCCGCCGACATCCCCGATCAGACCGGCCGCACGGTGCTGATCACTGGCGCCAATTCGGGATTAGGCCTGCAAACAGCGACGGTGCTCGCCAGGCGCGGCGCGACAGTGCTGATGGCGTGCCGGGATCAGCATCGCGGGCAGGCGGCGCTGGAGGAGGTGCGGGCCACGAGCGGTGGATCGGACACCAGGCTCGTCCCGCTCGACCTGGCCGATCTCAGCTCGGTGCGCAAGGCCGCGGACGAGGTGCGTGCGATCACCGGCGACCAGTTAAACGTGCTGGTGAACAACGCCGGCGTGATGGCCACCCCGCCGGGGCGAACCGCGGACGGATTCGAACCGCAGATCGGCACCAACCACCTCGGGCACGCCGCGCTGACCTGGTTGCTCGCGCCCGCGCTGGTGCCCGGCGCGAGGGTCGTCACGGTGTCCAGCCTCGCCCACCGCGGCGCCGGGTTCGACATCGACGATCTTTGCTTTGAGCGGCGGCGGTATGACCCGGGCGCCGCCTACAACGCGTCGAAACTGGCTAACCTGCTGTTCACGTTCGAGCTGCACCGCCGCGCCGGGCGCACGGGGCGGAATCTGGTCGCCCTCGCCGCGCATCCCGGCATCACGTACACCAACATGCCCCTCACCGCTGTCCGCCGACGATTGCCCGGCCCGCTGGCTCTCCTGGCAGGCAGGGGCTTCAAGCTGATCGTCCAGGGGGTCGCCAGCGGTGCGTTGCCGCAGCTCTACGCCGCCACCGCGGCTGACGTGCGGGGCGGCGAGTACTTCGGGCCGACACGCTTCGGTGAGACCCGCGGTGCCCCCGGACGGGTGATGCCCAGCCGTGCCGCGTGTGACGAGCGGATCGCCCGGCTGCTCTGGGAACGCACCGCGGAGCTCACCGGCGTGACTCCGGATCCCGCGTAAGGTGGCGCTGATGAGCACGCCGCCCCCAGGAACTGATGCCGGAACTGGTGCCCCTCGCAAGCTGCTGCGCCTGGAGGTCCGCAACAGCCAGACCCCGATCGAGCGCAAGCCGCCGTGGATCCGGACGCGAATCACGATGGGGCCCGCATTCCGCGAGCTGAAGAGCCTGGTACGCCAGGAGGGCCTGCACACGGTCTGTGAGGCGGCGGGCTGCCCCAACATCTACGAGTGCTGGGAGGACCGGGAAGCCACCTTCCTTATCGGCGGCGACGCGTGCACCCGGCGCTGCGACTTCTGCCAGATCGACACCGGCCGCCCGGTCCCGCTGGACCGGGACGAGCCCCGCCGGGTCGCTGAATCCGTGCGGGCCATGGGGCTGCGGTATTCGACGGTCACCGGAGTCGCCCGCGATGACCTGCCGGATGGCGGTGCCTGGCTCTACGCCGAGACCGTCCGCCAGATCCACGGACTCAACCCGGGCACCGGGGTGGAGCTGCTCATCCCCGACTTCAGTGGTCATCCTGAGCTCCTCGGCGGGGTGTTCGATGCCGCGCCGGAGGTGCTGGCGCACAACCTGGAGACGGTGCCACGGATTTTCAAGCGGATCCGGCCGGCTTTCCGCTATGACCGGTCGCTAGAGGTCCTGCGGGCCGCCCGGGACACGGGGCTGGTCACCAAGTCCAATCTGATTCTCGGGCTGGGTGAGCTGCCCGAGGAGGTCACTGCCGCGATGACCGACCTGCGCGCCGCGGGCTGCGAGTTACTCACCCTCACCCAGTACTTGCGCCCCTCACCTCGGCACCATCCGGTGGCGCGGTGGGTCACCCCGGAGGAGTTCGTCGCGCACGCCCGCGCCGCCGAGCTGATGGGTTTCGCTGCGGTGATGGCCGGGCCGCTGGTGCGATCGTCCTACCGGGCCGGCCGGCTGTACGCCCAAGCCCTCACCCGTCGCGGCGTTCCGCTGCCCGAGCACCTCGCGGGGCTCGCGGCCGCCGGCTCGGGGGCGCAGGAGGCGGTCCGCTTGCTCACCCGCTGATTACTAGCCTGACCAGGGCAGTCACCGATCGGCAAGCCGCAAGTATTCTGTGAGCCATGCCCTCCACACCGCCCCCCAAACCGGCTTCTGGAGCTAAGAACAAGAAGGACAAAGCGGCGGCTAAAGCCGCCGCGCAGGAGCGTCGCGCCGCGTCCAGGCAGCGGCGGGAGCAGCTTCTCCAGGCCTTCAACCTCCAGCGTCGCGAGGACAAGGCCCTGTTGCCACTGATGATCGGGGTGTTCCTCGCCGCCGTGGTGGTCGCGGTCGGGGTGGGTTTGCTGATCGGCCAGCTGTGGTTCCTCTTGCCGCTGGGCGTCATTCTCGGCTGTTTCGGCGCGGTACTGATCTTCGGCCGGCGGGTCCAGCGCAACGTCTTCGCCAAGGCGGAGGGGCAGCCGGGGGCTGCGGCGTGGGCGCTGGAGAACCTGCGCGGCGGCTGGAAAGTGACGCCCGCAGTGGCTGGCACCACGCAGCTCGATGCCGTTCACCGGGTCATCGGCAGGCCCGGTGTGGTGCTCGTCGCCGAGGGGGCGCCGCATCGGGTCAAGCCGCTGCTGGCGCAGGAGAAGAAGCGGGTATCCCGGCTGATCGGGGACACTCCGATTTACGACGTCACGGTGGGCAATGACGAAGGCCAGGTCCCGCTGGCCAAACTCGCCCACCATCTGGCCAAGCTGCCACGCAACGTCACCTCAGCCCAGATCGACGGGCTGGAGAACAAGCTCGCCATCCTCACGACCCGCAGTGCCGCGATGCCTAAGGGCCCACTCCCCCAGGGCGCCAAGATGCGCAACATCCAGCGCGCCACCCGCCGCCGCTAGCGGGTGCGGAGCACGATCGTGTCAGCGGCGCGGTCGTGGAGGCCGCGGTTGTCGATGTTATAGACGACCGGTGGGATGAGCAGGCAGAGCAGCACGGTGCGGATCACCGCCGGGCCGAATCCTGGCCGCCGCCCGTCGAGCAGCGCTATTCGCAGGCCGGCGATCGCGTGCCCGGCGGTGCGGCCCGCGATCCCGACGGAGAGCGTGGTGATCGCGGCGAACAGCGCTAGCGTGGAGAACGCCGGGTTCTTCGTGAGCAGCTGAGCGGCTACCGAG
>DASTBN010000209.1:0-3107 GCA_035712045.1 Pseudonocardiaceae bacterium | reverse complement strand
GGACGCGGCATGTATCAATCGCGGGGCAGCGGCGCTCTGCTAGACGCGACAGCGGCGCTGCCCGGGAACCGGCCGACTGGAATGGAGGATGAGCGATGGGTACCCCCTCCGGTGAGGCTCCGGCTGGTGAGACCCCGGCTGGTGAGACCGCGGCGCGGCGGCGGCATCGGCGCGCCGCGCCGGTCCGCAGCGTGGTGAGCCCCGCCCTGCAGCCCCGGGTCCCGGCGGAGGTGCGCAGCCAGGTGGTGCCGGTACTGGCGGATGATCGCAGCCCGGTACTAGTCGAGCTGGACCTCACCGCCGATGTGTCCACGGAGGACACCCGGCGCCGGTTCCGCGAGCTGCACGACCGCACGCTGGGCCAGGCCCCGCCGCCACGCCCGATCGCCGACTGCTTCGTGTCCTGCGTGCTCAGCCCGTCCGAGATCCAGGAGCTGGTCACCGCCGACCGCAGTGGTGCCGGGACGCGCACTGTGTTCCGGGTCTGGCCGGACTACACCCTGTACCCGCATCTGGACCACTCGGTGTCCACGATCAAATCTGACGCGGCACTGCGCTCCTTCGCGGCCAATGGCGAGGGCGTGACCTGGGCCGTCGTGGACAGCGGAATCGATCAGCAACATCCGCACTTCGCCGAGGGCACCCTCACCGGCCCGGTGGCAGCGCTGCACCAGGACTTCACCGGCCTGCTGGATGCCGTCCCGGCGGCGGCGAAACCCGATGCGCCGCTGGCCGATCCGGTGGGGCACGGCACGCACGTGGCCGGCATCATCGCGGGCGCGGTCCCCAGCGGGGTGGTGCCAGCTATCGGCAGCCAGCTGCCGTCCCCCGATGGGCTGCCCGGCGCCTGGGTACCCCGTCAGCTGGAAGGCGGCCGGACCCTGGCCGGGATCGCTCCGCGAGCGAAGCTGGTCAGCCTGAAGGTCCTAGCCCCCAACGACCGCGACGACCTCGTGACATCCTCGAGCGCGGTGATCGCGGCGCTGTATCACATCCGCGAGACGGTGAATTCCGGTGGCCGGGCGATGGTCATCCATGGGGCGAACCTGAGCCTGGGCTGCCCGTGGGACCCCACTGACTACGCCGCTGGCCAGAGCCCGCTGTGCCGGGAGGTCGATCTGCTGGTGGCCAGCGGGGTGGTGGTCGTGATCAGTGCGGGGAACAGCGGATACGCTGGCTCGCGCAGTCACAGCACCGACGCCCGGGGCGTCCTGTCGAGCATTACCGACCCGGGTAACGCGCAAGAGGCGATCACAGTCGGATCCACCCACCGGGACAGCCCGCACCGGTACGGGGTGAGCTTCGACTCCTCCAAAGGCCCCACCCTGGATGGCCGGCTCAAACCCGACCTGCTGGCACCGGGTGAGCGCATCACCTCCTGCGCCACCGGGTACCTGCGGGATCAGCTCATCGCGGTGCCCGGCGCGGCGGGCACCGGCGCACCGAGCTACATCGAGGACAGCGGCACCTCAATGGCCGCAGCGCACGTCTCCGGTGCTATCGCAGCGTTCCTGTCCGTGCGCCGCGAGTTCATCGGCGCTCCCCGCCAGGTGAAGGAGTTGTTCACCGCGAACGCGACCTCGCTGGGCCGCGATCGATTCATGGAGGGGCACGGCCTGGTCGACCTGATGCGAGTGCTCTCCACCGCGTGAACCGCACGCCAGGACTTCAGACGAGGAGCTGACGATGAACATCGCTGGACTGCCATACTGGGAGATCACGTTTGACGCCCAGGGGGCGCTGGTGAACGATGGCCAGCTCCCCGCCGAGCTCCCGGGCCAGAACCTCACCGATCTGTTCTTGCTCTGCCATGGCTGGAACGCCACGACAGCCAGCGCCCGCGAGCTGTACCAGGCTATGTTCACCTTGCTGGCCGATCAGGTTCGTGAGCACGCCCCCGGCCGGGTGGTTGGCGCGGCCGGTGTGTTCTGGCCTGCGGCGGTCTTCCCCGAAGACGACCCGGCGTCGGCTGTCACCGCCTCGACCGGCCAGCAGCTCGCGGCCGCGATGGCTCCGGTGTTCGCCCCGCCGCAACGGGAAGCGCTCACCAGGATCGGTGAGTTACTGGACACCGCGCCGGCCGATTCGGGGCGGCTGCGGGAGGCCCACGGGCTCATCCGCGGCCTGGTGACCTCACCCAGCCTCGACGCGGCCGAGGACAGCGGGGAGGCCGCGATGCTGACCCAGCCCACCGCTGCGGTGTTCGGGCATTTCGCGGGGATGTCCCGGGACCGGGATGACGCCCAGAGCCTGGGTGATGTGTTCCACCCGCTGTGGGGCGGTGCCCGGACTGTGTTCCGGCTCACCAGCTACTACGAGATGAAGAACCGGGCCGGCGTGGTCGGCCGGAGTGGTCTCGGGCCGCTGCTCGCCCGGCTCATCTCCGCCGGCGGGGGACCGCGAGTTCATCTACTCGGGCACAGCTTCGGCGCCCGGCTGGTCGCGTTCGCGCTCTCCGGCCTGCCCGGCGACCGGCGGGGCACCGCCAGCCCAGTGAAATCGCTGACCCTCATCCAAGGCGCTTTCTCCCATTTCAGCTTCGCCCAGCCGATGCCGATCGACGCCGCCCGCAGCGGTGCGCTGGCCGGGGCCCGCAGCGGGGTGGACGGGCCCCTGCTCGCCACCTTCTCCGCCGCCGACCGGGCCGTGGGCTGGTGGTATCCCACGGCGTCGCTGCTCAGCCACAGTGACAGTGAAGGCGCCAGCGATCTCACCTACCGGTGGGGCGCGATGGGCCATGACGGCTATCAGCAGCAGGACGCCACGGAAATGATCCTGAAATCGCCCGGCAAGCCGTACACCTTCGGAAAGGGCCTGTTCCACCGGCTGAACAGCAACGCGGTGATCGCTGACGCTCACCAGTCGTCGTTCGGTGGCGCGCACAGCGATATCCGCCACCCCGAGGTCCTCTGGGCCGCCCTCGCCGCCGCCCTCGCCTGAGCGGCCGCGCGTGACCGCGCCGCAAGCGATGGCGTCTCTCGCGCGCAGTGAGATGGTCGGCCTGGTTCCCTGGCATCCGAATCGCGCGCGGCCAGTTCCAGATCGGCGACGGTATTCGAGGATTTCGCCACGATGCTGGGTGAGGCGGAACGAGGAGCCCAGCAACG
>DASTBN010000208.1:0-7908 GCA_035712045.1 Pseudonocardiaceae bacterium | reverse complement strand
ACCCGCGGCGGGCCCTCTGAGGTATCGGCACGGGCCAGATGAACTACCAGCGAGCCGCAGGCAGCGCGACGGCCCCGCCGCACCGCCGTGGCGAAGTCCTCGCGGCGAGTCAGTCGGGTGGAAGCGGAGAGCAATGTGGCTGACCGGCGAACGTCTGGTTCTCAGGCTGATAGTTCGGCACGGCCCTTGCGGCGCCGGGCGGCGATGATGGCACGCCCGGCCCGGGTGCGCATGCGCAGCCGGAACCCGTGGGTTCTCGCGCGGCGACGGTTATTCGGCTGGAACGTGCGCTTGCCCTTACTCACGGCTGTCGTTCTCCCGGTGCGGTCGTGCTCGGTGTCTGAAGTTCTCGGTGCGGGCCGCAGGCGTCGAAAACTGCGGGTGGCTGTTGGTCGTCCCCCGCCAGCACGGACGCACCACCGCGGGGGAACCTCGACACACCATGTTACTCACCATGTAACTGACCAAGGTAACCAGCACACATGTGGCCAACCGATGCCTGGGTGAGTGGGGCACGCGGGAATACCCGCCACGCGGGCGGAAGTGCGTCCAGAAGCGCAGGGTGCCAGCCCGGCGAAGCTCGTGAGCGGAGCCCGCGTCAGGAGCCCGCGTCACTGTCGGGGCGACACGCCGTTACATCGGTGGTGCTTGCTTATCCGGGGTTCTTGTGGCAGCACCCCAGGCTTGTTACCTTGCGGCGCCGGTCCACAGCCCGGGATAGCGCCGCGCAACCTGGCATGACGGGAACCCAGGAGCAGCGCACAAGTCTGTCCACAGTTGTGGATAACCTTGTGGACGCGCGGTGATGTGGCAGCGCAGGCGCCACCACCGGCCGAAGGGGGCAGCGGGTGTCAGAGCGGCAGACCGATCTCGGCCAGGTGTGGAATGACGTGGTCCGGGAGCTCTCCAGCGGGACCCTCTCGCCGCAGCAACGCGCCTGGATGCGCGTCACCCGCCCGATCGGCCTCCTTGATGGCACCGCGCTCCTGGCGGCACCCAGCGACTTCGCCAAGGACGCCATCGAACGCGTACTCCGGGAACCGATCAGCGCGGCGCTATCCCGGCACCTGGGCCGGCAGGTCTCCCTGGCCGTGAAGGTGGACCACCCGCTTCCCGTGCCCCCGCAGCTGCCACCGCAGTTCACCGACCCGGACAGCGCTGCGGCTGGGGACATCGATTCCGGCTCCGCTGCCCCGGCTGGCTTGGCCGCCCAGCAGGACGATCAGGAAAGAACGCCGGGCGTCGGCAGCGAGGCCTGGCCCGGTTTCGCGGGCCCAGCCGCCCCGGCGCCGCCGCCCAGCACCGCAGCCAGTCTCAACTCAAAGACCAGGCTCAACGAGAAGTACACCTTCGACACCTTCGTGATCGGTCAGTCCAACCGGTTCGCGCACGCCGCCGCCGTGGCTGTCGCGGAAGCCCCCGCCCGGGCGTACAACCCGCTGTTCGTCTGGGGCGAGTCCGGGCTGGGCAAGACGCACCTGCTGCACGCCGTCGGGCACTACGCGCAGCGGCTGTTCCCCGGGATGCGGGTGCGGTACGTCTCTACCGAGGAGTTCACCAACGACTTCATCAACTCCCTGCGGGATGACCGGAAAGTCGCCTTCCAGCGCCGCTACCGCGATGTCGACGTCCTGCTGGTCGACGACATCCAGTTCCTGGAAGGCAAAGAAGGCACCCAGGAGGAGTTCTTCCACACCTTCAACACCCTGCACAACGCCAACAAGCAGATCGTGATCTCCTCCGACCGCCCGCCGAAAGGCCTGGGCACCCTCGAAGACCGGTTGCGCACTCGCTTCGAATGGGGCCTGATCACCGACATTCAGCCCCCCGAGCTGGAAACCCGGATCGCCATCCTCCGCAAGAAAGCTGTCGGCGACCGGCTCGCGGCCCCCGATGAGGTGCTGGAGTTCATCGCGGCGCGGATCGAGCGGAACATCCGCGAGCTGGAGGGAGCGCTGATCCGGGTGACCGCCTTCGCCTCCCTGAACCGACAGCCGGTGGACACCCAGCTCGCCGAGATCGTGCTCCGTGACCTGATCCCCGACCAGGCCGCCCGCGAGATCGCCGCTCCCAGCATCATGGCCGTCACCGCGGATTTCTTCGGCGTCACCATGGAAGACCTATGCGGCCCCGGCAAGACCAAACACGTCGCCCACTCCCGGCAGATCGCCATGTACCTCTGCCGCGAGCTCACTGATCTGTCCCTGCCCCGCATCGGCCAGGCCTTCGGCGGCCGCGACCACACCACCGTGATGCACGCCGAGCGCAAGATCCGCAAAGAGATGGCCGAGCGCCGCCGCACCTACGAGCAGGTTCAGGAACTCACCTCCCGGATCAAACAACGCGCCCGCTCCTAACCCCGCCTTGCCGCGTTCTGGACGCGGACTGCTGTTTTCTCCCCCGCACGACCGCAGTCCGCATCCAGAACGCACTTGATGTCACTACGCGCTGTCGGCTGTTACCACCTCGTCGGCCCGGGGAGGCGGTATTGACGCCGGGAGTGCCCGGAGCAGAAGAGCGCTGAGGACGGCGGCCAGCGCCGCACTGGCCGCGGCAACGAGGAATGAGGCATGGTAGCCACCGGTCAGTGCGGTGAGCCGCTCAACGCCGTGGCCACGCAGGCCTGCGATACGGGCATCGGCCAGGCTGACCAGCACCGCCAGCCCCAGCGCCCCGCCCATCATGAATGAGGTATTCGCCACTCCTGAGGCGAGACCGGCATCGCCCGGCTCGACCTCGCTCATCGCCGCGAGCAGCACCGGGTTCAGCGCCATCCCCATCCCGAGACCCAGCAGGAGCATGCCCGGCAGCACGTCAGGAACGTAGCCCCCGCCGACCGGGGCACGCGCGAACAGAGCCAGGCTAGTGGCGATGAGCAGCATCCCGGTCACCAGCGGCGCCCTGATACCCCATCGCAGGACCAGTCGTTCCGATAGCCCCAATGAGAACCCGCCCATGATCAGATTCGCGGGCAGGAAGGCGAGACCGACCTGGAGCGGGCTGTATCCGAGTACGAGCTGGAGATACAGAGCGGAGAGGAAGAACCAGCCGAACATCGCGGCGGCCCACAGCACACCGACCACATTCGCGGTCGCCACACCGCGCAGGCGGAACAGGCCCAGTGGCATGAGCGGCGAGGGCACCCGGGATTCGATGAGCAGGAACACCGCCATCAGCATGGCCCCGATGACCAGCAGCAGGATCGTCTGAACCGAGTCCCAGCCCGCCTGATTACCGTCCATGATCGCGTAAACCGCGATCATCAGCGCGGCGGTCACGGTGATGGATCCGGCCACATCAAGCCGGACGGCACTGTCCCCCCTGGCCGTCGCCGGGATCAGGACGAGGCACAGCGCGATGACCGCGACCCCGATCGGGATGTTGACCAGAAAGACCCAGTGCCAGTCCAGCACATCGGTGAGCACTCCGCCCAGGAACACCCCGATGCTGCCGCCCCCGGCGATGACGAAGCCGATGACGCCCATCGCTTTGGCCCGCTCGGCCGGTTCGATGAACATTGTCATGATCAGCGACAACGCGATCACCGAGACGATCGCGCCGCCCAGGCCCTGCACCGCGCGAGCCCCGATCAGGAACTCCGGCGAGCCGGCGAGCCCGCAGACCAGCGACGCGGCGGTGAATACGGTGAGCCCGATCACGAACAGCCGACGGTGCCCGAAGAGATCCCCCATCCGGCCAGCCAGCAGCAGGAACCCGCCGAAGGCCAGCATGTAGGCGTTGACCACCCATGCCAGGGAGGTCTCAGAGAAACCGAGATCGGCGCGGATCGAGGGCAGTGCCACGTTCACGATGGTGGTATCGAGAACGATCATCAGATCGCCGAGGCACAGCACCAGCAGCGCCAGCCAGCGTCGTCGGTCGATGGTCACGCCAGGCTCCGTTTCGTCGTCCCCCTTCACACCGCGATCAGCCCAGCATGCCTGACGGGTCCGACAATGACGGAGCCATTTAACGGCAGCGAAGTCAGCTAGCAAGGAGCCTTTCGCGGACCTTGGTCACGCGCTCACGGCCAGTCAGCAATCCACCCACAGCTGGGGACAACTCTGTGGATAGATGGGCCCTGCTGTGAATCCACGGAGTGGAGTCCGCTGGCATCCACCGGGGGAGGGGCCGATCCACGGACGATCACAGGCGTGCTCCACACCGCGCCGCGCTTGCTGAGCTGCGCCGACGCCCGGAGTCCACAGCGCCCACAGGACTTACTACTACTGCTGGTTATCTCTTCTCAAGAAGTCAACCCCGTAGTTTGGCCAGTGGATACCGCACCGACACCAAACCACACCTCCCACCGATACGGTAGGAGGCAAGGCGACCCTGAGAGGACGTACCGTGCAACTTGGGCTTATCGGACTCGGCCGGATGGGTGGCAACATGCGTGACCGGCTGCGCGCGGCGGGTATCGAGGTCTTCGGTTACGCCCGCAGCCCCGGCACCCGGGACGTCGAGTCCCTGGGAGAACTCGCCGAACGGCTCACACCACCCCGAACGGTATGGATCATGGTGCCCGCCGGGGCGGCGACCCGGGACACTGTCAGCCAGCTGGCTGAACTGCTCGCCCAGGGCGATCTGGTCATCGATGGGGGCAACTCACGATTCACCGATGACCGCCTGAACGCTGACATTCTCGCTGGCCACGGGATCGGTTACCTCGACTGCGGGGTGTCCGGCGGGATCTGGGGGGCCCGCAACGGGTATGGCCTGATGGCCGGTGGCTCAGCCGAGCACGTTGAGCGCGTAATACCGATCTTCGACGCGCTACGCCCGGAGGGCCCCCGGGAGGAAGGCTTTGTGCACGCCGGGGACGTCGGCGCCGGGCATTTCGCCAAGATGGTGCACAACGGCATCGAGTACGGCCTGATGCAGGCCTACGCCGAGGGTTTCGAGCTGCTGGAGGCTGCTGAACTGGTC
Source organism: Pseudonocardiaceae bacterium (assembly GCA_035712045.1). Lineage (GTDB taxonomy): Bacteria > Actinomycetota > Actinomycetes > Mycobacteriales > Pseudonocardiaceae. The sequence continues at coordinate 2,979 of DASTBN010000208.1, read as the reverse complement.
AAAGACGTCCCGGCGGTGCTCAAGGCGTGGCAGCGCGGCACTGTGGTCCGTTCCTGGCTGCTGGAGCTGCTCGTGGCGGCGCTGGATCAAGATCCGGAGCTCGCGCAGCTGCGCGGCTGGGTACAGGACTCCGGCGAGGGCCGCTGGACGGTCGAGGAAGCGATCAACCACGCGGTGCCCGCACCGGTGATATCCGCCGCCTTGTTCGCCCGGTTCGGCTCCCGCCAGACTGACTCGCCGGCGATGCGCGCGGTGGCCGCGTTGCGCCAGCAGTTCGGCGGGCACGCCGTGCAGGCGACGTCCCATTAGCGGCTGGTGTACATCACATCGCTCACAGTCACCGATTTCCGGTCATGGGAGCACGCCCAGATCGGCTTCACGCCGGGAATCTCGGTGCTGATCGGGGCGAACGGCCAGGGCAAGACCAACCTCATCGAAGCGCTGGGCTATCTCTCCACCTTGAGCTCCCACCGGGTCGCCACGGACGCGCCCCTGATACGCCATGGAGCCCAGCGGGCGATCGTGCGCGCCACCGTGATTCACGCCGGCCGGGAGCTCACCATCGAGCTGGAGATCACCCCGGGGCGGGCTAACCGGGCCCGGATCAACCGCTCGCCGCTGCCCCGGCCGCGCGATGTCCTCGGAGTCCTCCGGACTGTCCTGTTCGCCCCCGAAGACCTGGCGCTGGTCCGCGGCGATCCCGCGCAGCGCCGCCGGTTCCTCGATGACCTGCTGGTGCTGCGCGCCCCCCGGCTGGCTGGTGTCCAGGCCGACTACGACAAGGTGCTGCGCCAGCGTGGCGCGCTGCTCAAGTCCACCGGCGCCGGCCGCCGGGCCAGCGGCGGCGCGCCCGATCTGCGCACCCTGGACGTCTGGGACGGGCACCTCGCCCAGCACGGCGCCGAGTTGCTGGGTGCCCGCCTGGATCTGCTCGCCGAGCTGACCCCGTATGTTGTCGAGGCCTACCGCGCGGTCGCCCCCGAGTCGGTCGCGGCCCGGCTGGAATACCGCAGCAGCCTGGGCGGGGGGTTCCCAGCGGGGGTGCGGGAGCGAGGTAAGGCTGACGTCGACGTCCTGGAGGTGGCCATGCTGGCCGAGCTGGCCCGGGTGCGTGCCAGTGAGCTGGAACGCGGCGTGTGCCTGGTCGGCCCGCACCGCGACGATCTGGAGCTCGGCCTGGGTGAGATGCCAGCCAAGGGCTACGCCAGCCACGGCGAGTCATGGTCGTTCGCACTGGCCCTGCGGCTGGCCAGCTACCAGTTACTGCGCTCTAGCGGCGCTGAGCCGGTGCTGCTGCTCGATGACGTGTTCGCTGAGCTGGACACCCGCCGCCGTACCCGCCTGGCCGAAGTCGCCCTGACGGCCGAGCAAGTACTCGTCACCGCCGCCGTGCCCGCCGACGTACCTCCGGAACTCCACGGTGCCCGCTTCGACGTCCATGGTGGGCGAGTCAGCCATGCCTGACAAATCTTCCTCAGCTGGGGACAAACCTGTGGATAATGTGGACAAGTCCGCATCAGATGGCCCGGGCAGTTCAACCCGGACGCCATCTGAGCCGCCCAAAGGCTCTGATATCGCCCGTGCCGCCCTGGAATCCGCCCGCGCAGCCCGTCGCGCCGTACCTCCCCAGAGCAGTCAGCGAGCGGGCACCCGTCGGCGCCGGGGCTGGTCCGGTCCCCGCCCGGACGACCGGGATCCCCAGTTGCTGGGCCGCCTCGCCTCCCGGATTGCCGCCGATCGAGGCTGGGGTGACCGGCTTTCCTCGGGCGTGGTGTTCGCCCGGTGGGCACAGCTGGTCGGCCCCGATATCGCTGAGCACTCCCAGCCCGTCTCCCTCAATGATGGTGAACTCTTGGTCCGGGCCAGCTCCACCGCCTGGGCCACCCAGCTCCGCCTGCTCCAGCGCCAGCTCATCTCCCGCATCACCGCCGGTGCCGGCCCCGGCATCGTCACCCGTCTCCGCATCCAGGGCCCCGCCGCCCCCACCTGGGTCCATGGCCCCCGCCATATCCGAGGCCGCGGCCCCCGCGACACCTACGGCTAACCCAGCCCCTATAACCCAGCCCCGCCATGTTGTGCTCCCGCGGCCGGTGTGCGGGTCATGCCGGCGTTCTGTGCCCAGTTATGAACAGTTAAGCCACTGACAGCCCGCGAGAACACGGATCAGCACCCGGCGGCCGCGCGGATGTGTCCCGATGCCCGATCGCGGCGCTGTGACGAGATGAGGGGTGTCCCTGGCCCACTTCAGTCTGGCGGGACCAGTAGAATGGAGAGTGGCACCCGGTCCCGAGACGGACCCCGACGATTCCGACCGGCACAGCCGGATCCGACCGACCCGGTGTCGAAAGCTGAACGCGGCGAGCGTTCTCTTAAGCATGCGCGCCGCAGGCTAACAACATCGTAAACGGCGAGGAGACACCGAGGACCGTGGCACCGAAGAAGAACGACTACAGCGCGTCTTCCATCACCGTCCTCGAAGGACTCGAAGCCGTCCGCAAGCGCCCTGGCATGTACATCGGCTCCACCGGCGAGCGCGGCCTGCACCATCTGATCTGGGAAGTCGTCGACAACGCCGTCGACGAGGCGATGGCCGGATACGCCACCAGGGTCGAGGTCACCCTGCTGGCCGACGGCGGCGTGCGGGTCTCCGACGACGGCCGGGGCATCCCGGTGGACACCCACCCGGTGGAGCGCCGCCCCGCGGTGGAGCTGGTGCTGACCACGCTGCACTCTGGCGGCAAGTTCGACGGTGAGTCCTACGCGGTCTCCGGCGGCCTGCACGGCGTCGGTGTGAGCGTGGTGAACGCGCTGTCCAGCACGCTGGACGTGGAGATCAACCGTGACGGGTTCGCCTGGCGGCAGCATTACCAGGACTCCAAGCCCGCGCATTCGCTGCGCAAGGGCGAGCCAACTCGCAAGACTGGCACGACGATCACCTTCTGGGCCGACCCGACGATCTTCGAGACCACCACCTACAAC
>DASTBN010000207.1:0-3754 GCA_035712045.1 Pseudonocardiaceae bacterium | reverse complement strand
GCCGAGACCACCCCGGACCGTCACGGCGGGCCGCGGGCGGGAGATGGCCTGCTCCGGGTCGACCCGCACGGGATCGTGATCTACGCGAGCCCCAACGCGTTGTCCGCCTACCACCGCATGGGGTACGCCGCCGAGTTGCGGGGTGAGCGGCTGGCACCGCTGACTCGTCGGCTGATCTCCGATTCCTTCGACGCCGCCGAGGTGGCGCAGCGGATCCTGGATGCGCTCCAGGGCAGCCCGAGTACCCGCATCGAGGCCGACGCGGCCGGTGCCACCATGCTGTTCCGAGCCCTGCCGCTGCGGCCGCGGGGGGAGCCTGCCGGGGCGCTGGTGCTCATCCGCGACGTGACCGAGCTGCGCAGCCGCGACCGGGCCCTGCTGTCCAAGGACGCCACCATCCGGGAGATCCACCACCGGGTGAAGAACAACCTGCAGACAGTAGCCGCGTTGCTGCGCCTGCAGGCCCGTCGTACCCCGAATGCCGAGGCCCGTCAGGCGCTGCAGGAATCGGTGCGCAGGGTGGCCTCCATCGCCATGGTGCATGAGACCCTGTCGATGTCCCTGGACGAGCGGGTGGACATCGACGAGGTCGTGGACAAGGTGCTCGCCATGGTCGCCGAGGTCTCGGGTGAGGAAAGCCGGGTCGTGGTGCGCCGCGAGGGCGCCGTCGGGGTGCTGGCCGCGGAACTCGCCACGCCGCTGGTCATGGTGCTGACGGAGCTGGTGCAGAACGCCCTGGAGCACGCCTTCGAGCCGGGGCGGGGTGGTGAGGTCGTGCTTCGCGCTGACCGGTCTGCGGCGGCGCTTCAGGTGACGGTCTCCGATGATGGCCGCGGGCTGCCGCCCGACTTCTCGCTGGCCCGCGCCGAGCGGCTGGGTTTGCAGATCGTCCGCACTCTTGTCGACTCAGAGCTGCGCGGATCGCTGGAGCTACAGCGCCGTGCGCCCAGAGGAACGATGGCGATCCTGCGAATGCCCCTGACACTGCGGCGGTGAAATTCTCACGATCAACTATTGGATAAAACGTGGGGCCTGGCACCATTTCCGGTGCCAGGCCCCACGTTGGTCGTGCTGCGTACGCGGATCAGACGCCGTTACGGGCCCCGGTCCGAGCGTCACGCCGCTTGAGGGCGCGTCGCTCGTCCTCGCTCATACCGCCCCACACGCCAGCATCCTGTCCCGACGCGAGTGCCCAGTTCAGGCACTCAGCGTTGACCGGGCAGCGGCGGCAGACGGCCTTCGCCTCGGTGATCTGCAGCAGAGCGGGGCCGCTGGTTCCCACAGGGAAGAACAGCTCGGGGTCCTCGTCTCGGCAGGCCGCGCGGTGGCGCCAGTCCATGGTGCTTGCTCCTCGTCGATCGCGCTGGTGAACTCCTGTCGGCCCAGCGCCGTCGTCGCTGTCATTTGGGCTTGTGAATGATTTCACAATCACCCGTGATGTCAAGAGGTATCTGCGGATGCGGTGAGTCAGTTCACCCGGCGGGTACACACCGTACGAACCACCAACCACATGTGAAACCGATTCTTCAAGCACAATTCGGACTCAACTGTGCGTCACGAACAGCGTGACCACCGCTGTGCGCTCCGCCCGGCCACCGAGATAGGATCACGGTGAGCGACCGGGAAGCCCGCCAACCTGGCGGCTCTCGGGCTTCTCAGTAGCTGGTCCTATTGCATCTAACGAGACGAGCCGCCAAATGGTTCGGCCCAGTTTCCGTGCCGGGCCCGCGGCCGGGCCGCCATAGACCAAGATCGCGACCGGTGGCTACTCTGCGGCCGTGAGCCCCGCCGGTCCAGCCGTGCCGTACCCGGTACGCGTCGCGGGTGCCCTGGTATTACTGCAAGGCGTGGCGGGTCTCGTGTTCGCCGGCGTGCTGGGAGTTCTGGCCCGGCACGAGCCCGGGGGCCCCGTGCCGGGCCGGGTCGCCGTGGCTACCGTGGCGACGCTGGCGCTTTTCGGGGTGAGCGTGATGACGGAGGGGGTGCTGCTGGCACGGGGCAGGCGCGGCGCCCGCACCCCAGCCATCGTCACCCAGCTTTTGTTACTCGGAGTAAGCTGGTACGCCACTGGGCCGTCATCCCAGCCCGCCTACGGGATCCCGGCAGCAGCGTATTGCGGCGTCGTCCTGGTGCTGCTGTTCTGCCCGCCTGCGCTGCGCTGGGTCACGGGCAGCCCTCGTAACGGGCCCTGCGATAGGCCTGATGCTGGACACTGAGGCGTTCGCGCTCAGTTGAGCTGGGCACGCAGGCCGCGCGCGGCCTGCGTGAGCGGCTCGGCATGCTGCGGCCACTGGGCGATCTGTGATTCCAGGAACCTGGCGCCCTCGAGGTACTGACCCTGCTGGCCGAGCGTGTGACCGAGTTCGAGGAGTTCCTGTGCTCCCACTCCGGGAAGCGCCAGGCGCATTCGCAGCACCCATTCCAGGTCGGCGGGACGCCGGAGAATCCGGTAGATTGTCCGCAGATTCTGCAGAATGCGGGCGAATATCGCCCTCCGGGGGGCGGCGGTCAGCAGATGCCGCCCGAACGGGATATCCGGGCCCGCCCGGTTGGCGGTGCGGAACAGGGCTTCGCAACCGGCGAGGTCCAGCAGCGCGCCCCCGTTGAACGTGTCGAGATAGTGGTTGGTGGCCATCGGCCGTACCAGGAAATGGCCAGGCATGCTGATGCCCTCGAGTGCCACGCCGGCGCGGCGGCCCACTTCCAGGCACACGACGGACAGCGTAATGGGGATGCCGAGTTTGCGGCGGAGCACCTGGTGCAGCAGCGAGTTGCGGGGATCATAGTAATTAGCCGTGTTGCCGACGAAACGTTCCTCGACGAAAAGCCGGTGGGTCAGCGTCTCCAGCGAGTCGACCCGGTGAGCCAGGCGATCCAGCTCACGCAGCCAGACGCCAGCGTCGAGATCCGGATCCGCGCCGGCCGCGATGGCTAGCGTGCCCACGTCAAGATCCGGCCCGGGTCCGCGCCCGGCCAGCAACCCGATGAAGTGCTCGACTGCGCCCACTGTGTCCTCGATTGGGTCCACCGTGTCACTGATCGTGCGCCCCACCGGGCCACCCTGTCGAGTGCCGCAGGTGGTAATCCGGCGTGCGGTGTGCCCCGCACGCCGGATTCGCCGGGCGTGGGCTCGGGCGGTTCGTCTAGACCCCGCTCCACTGTTGGTAGCTGCCGCCGTTGCAGTCCAGGGTGTAGACCTGCCGGTTGGCGTTGGAGTCCAGGCAGAAGCCGGTGGCGGTGTCCTTGAGCACGGTGCCGAAGCGGCCAGGGCTCAGGATCCACTGCTGGTAGGCGCCGCCGTTGCAGCCAAGCGTGTAGACCTGCTTGCCCGCGTTGGAATCCAGGCAGAAGCTGGTCGCCACGTTCTTGACCGCAGGCGGCGCCGCCTGGACCTCAGCCGAGGCCGAGGAGGGCACGCAGATGGCCAACAGGGTCGCGGCGAGTGCTCCAGTGCCTGCCATGGCCGTTCTGATTCCGATGGGACGGAACATTGATGATTACTCCCTGTAGTCGCGCACGCCGTACAGTCACGGCAGGCGGTACCATACAGCGCGGCGGCGGGAGCGTGATGTGACCTCCGCCCTCGGGTTTATCGCGAGCGTGCCAGGCGTTCGGGTATCGAGGGCAGGCGCTGAGGGTTGTCGGGGTGGGCGGGGATGCGGAGGGTGAAGGTGGAGCCGGTGCCGGGTTTGCTCCAGAGGTGGACTTCGCCGCCGTGGTTGGCGGCGACGTGCTTGACGATGGCCAGGCCGAG
>DASTBN010000206.1:0-10119 GCA_035712045.1 Pseudonocardiaceae bacterium | reverse complement strand
CATACCCAGGAAGAACTTGATAGAGTAGCGGCAGAACTGAATGGCAGACCACGCAGGACGCTAGGCTGGAAGAAGCCGATCGAAGTCTTCGACAAGCTGATCGCGGAGCATTGTGTCGCCATGACCGATTGAAACCGCCCATGGCGGCGTCCAGTGCGATACAGGTGGTTAGTGCGCAAGTCCCCCGGGACACCGTGTGGTCGGGCTGTGCCAGACCACACGGGATGTCACCTAGGCCAAGCAAGATCCGTTGGCTTACAGAAACTTTGATCAAGAAACACCTGACCCAGAATCAGATATTTGGCGGCAGACAGACCGCCAGCCAGAGTCCGCGACTGAAGAGCATCCCTGATCTACATCAGTCGGTACATCAACGGCTACGGATGACGATGGACGCCCGTGGACGTGAAGCTGAAGATGAGGCACGTCCACGGACAAAATGCAGGTAGTGAAGGGGTGTTGCCTCCGACTACGGATCAGATGGCTAGCCGACAAAGCTCTCCTGTGTCTGCAACGCTATTCAACACCAAGTTCTGTCCGCATGATTTCGCGCAGACTCCGACGGGACGGTCGCGCCTGATCTTTCAACCGTGCGAAAGAGTCAGTATCGGCCTCCGCGGAGGCGTACACAAGTTCCCGTAACTTTGTTGACAAAAACTTTCTCTGGGTTCGCTTCTCAACCTGCTCTCAACCTCTCACGCGTATGCCTGTCCATCGGTCGCACGTTGGTAACGAGCAGTCAAGATGACGCCCAGAAGTCCACTTGCGGATGTCAGGAGCACGCCACCAAGAGTGTCGGAAACAACGACCCAAGGATCATTCATCGATTACCCCAGTGTTTCGAACAAAGAGTAGCAGGCTAGAACGCTGATACACGTGCACTGCACATCCATAACCTCCGTTACCCGGACACTGGCCGGCACAGGTCTCGGCCAGTGCTCCACCACTGCCCTTTACGCTCTGCATGATCGGGTTGAAAGCTGGAACCTGCTATAGTCACATGGATTCCGCATCTCATAAGCTTACTGCTGGTCTCCCCGCTGGTCAGCCACCATCGCCGCCAAGATCTCGTCAGCGAGATCCCTGCGCGTATCCAATGACCCATTGGCACCGGCCACCGCAATAGCTTCGCGGATCGCCTTCAATTCTCCAGGACCAGCGTTCCCCGCAACAAGGTCTTGGCATATACGAAGAGCTTGATATTGCTCGAATCCAGAACGGGGGCGCCGAATGGCCTTAACGGCAATGTTCGCATTTGCGTACCTGGGCTCGCCTCGCATCAGACCAAGCGCCACGATTCTATTGCCGTCTTGGTCTGAGTCGAAGAGCTGTTCGATCGCTTCAGGGCTCACGAACCCTAAATTCGCCATCTGGCGCGCCTGCCGTACCAGGTCGCTCATTTTCTCTGTTCGTTCACGACTGTATGGGCTGCTTTCCCGGATTTCTTCGTACTTGCTTGCGATTGGCTCTATAGCGGAGAAAAGGAGCTGTGCTTCCGTGCGAAGCCTTGCGGCGTTCTCGATATCACCTGCCGCATCCGCTAGGCGAGCTTCCTCCAATTTAGATTCGACAGCCCTGAGTTGAAGCTTGACCCCGCCACCCTCGACACTCTCAAGCTGGTTTGCAAATAGCGCAAGAGCAATGACGACAGTTCCGGCGGCGATCAGAGCAGAAGCACCAACGGAATTAGTCGTAACAAATACCGCTACAGCTCCGGTCGCCAGAAGTGAGATACCTAGGACGGACACACCGATCCGAGCCGCTATGGATGTGGCACCTGTGGAGTGCGGGAGCCAACGTCCCTTGGATTGCATAGTTCTCCTTCTCATTCCCACACTCGGTCACGCGAGGCGCCCAAATGATAGCGTATCGTCAACTGCGTTGACCCATTATTTCATCATCAGCAACGCAACGTCGTCCTACAATGCGAACGCCTTCACACTGTCACCTTCCGTAGTGGCGCCCACACCGATCCAGACGCGAGCGACGTAAGCGACGGACCGACCGCAGCGACAACGCCCGGTGGTGCCCACGGACAGCCGCCTTAACGCTCTCCGTGGGCTGCCTGTGGGCTGCCAGCCTTCGCAAGCCGGAGAGTGGATCACGCGGGGAAGCGGGTACCCCATCCACCGCTTGATCTGTCGTGCCTAACGACGACGCACGGCGTGCTGTTGGCGTGCTATTAGCCCCGGTTGACCCCGGTCAATAGCGGGTAACTGTGACCTGGCCTGACCGCAGGTCAAGGTCAAGGCTCCTGACCGGCGCAGTGGGCACAGTCTTCCAAACTGGGCCTCATCACTCCAGCGCGGAAGATCGTCAGGCGGATCACCCGCGCCGCCGCGCCAACCACTGGTGTACCTGGCGCCGAGCCCGCCAAACCCGCGCGAAACGAAGCCGCTGCCAGCGGCAACGCCTCAAACATCATAAGGTGCGGCTGCCGTACTAAGCGCTTACTGTAATACCCGGTGGCAATGATCGGCGATCGAAACGCTGACCAGGAACAACAGGCGTCGATTAATCAAGCAATTAACGACCGGGCTTGACTGTCAAGCCTTGCCGGGGAGACCGCACTTGGACGTCTAACACGGATAACCGGATCCAGTGCCGCGACCGGTTCTTTAATCCTGGGGTGGCCCAGGCAAAAATCGTGGGCCGTGGCTCAGGCGTGTTCGGCGAGTTCCGACCGCACGCGCACCCCAAAGAGGTCAGTAATGCGCAGAAAGATGGTATTTCTCCCCACGCTCATCACCTGTCTTGTGGCAGCAGTAGCTGCGGGCACGGCAGCCCTTGCCGCCCCGGTTCAGCCGCTCGCGGCGCCAGCCGGCCTGGACCACTTCAAGTGCTATCTCCCGGATCCCAACGATACCGGCCAAATCCCGGCGCCAGTGCCCAACCCTGTCGGATTGCGGGACCAGTTCGGCTTCGCAAACTACACTATCGATCCCCAACCCGACCGGTTGTGCAACCCCGCCCAAAAGACCCTGCTCGATGGAACGGTAACCCCGATCAACAACCCCGACGCGCACCTAGTGTGCCACCCGGTCACACCGGCGCCCGGATACCAGTTCAACCCCGGTGTGGTTACGGCCGCGAACCAGTTCGGCGGCACCAAACTTTACGTTGTGAGGCCAGTTCGGTTGTGCCTGCCGTCGTTCAAACAACTGGTCAACGGCCCTGCGCCCACGCCGACGCCCTTCCCGCTGCAGCCCCAGCCCAACGGGCTGGATCACTTCCTGTGCTACGAGACGGGGTACTGGGACTCGACCAAGCCCTTCCCGCAGAAGCCAGCTACAGTTGGACTCAAAGATCAGTTCGAGAACGTCCAGGCGACGATCTTTGATCCGGTCACCCTGTGCAACCCAGTCAAGAAGACCCTGCCTAATGGAGGGATGACGCCGATACAAAACCGAGCGGCGCATCTTGTGTGCTTGTCCATCATGCAGAACCCCGCGCACACGCCCCAGGCGGTAATGATCAAACACCAGCTCGCGAGTTTCGAGCTGAAAACCGCTACCCCCAGTGAGCTATGTTTACCGTCTTCCAAGACGGTGCGCTCAACCTACGGGACGTATACTCAAAGTAGTGTTCCCAAGAGCCTAACACTTACACAATTGCAGATTGTTTTCCGGAGGAACACCACCGATCCGGGTGGCTGCATTTTCAAGCCAAGGGTTCCAGTGGTCAACTCCGCGGTCACGACATACTGGGCTAACCTGGTTGGACCCTTCGGGACTTGTGTCGATCAAACCAACATCCCGGAGAATACCGGCGCCATCGTCGGAACCGATCCGAACGTGATCGCACCCTACTCGGTCGACGATTGGCTCGCTCAGACCACCGACCCAAACGTCACAGATCCGCACGGTCTGGTCGTGCTTCGATCGATGGTCAACCACCATTTGGCCAATCCGGTCCCCAAACCCAACCGTGATCGTGTTGCCATCTAACCACAACACAGGGAAACCGGACGGGCGATGAACCGCTCCGCGCATCACACCTCGATACCGCCAATGCCCAGGTGTGATGGCGTGGTGGCGTCGCCGCACTAGTCGCTTGCGGGACCCCAATCGACAAAAAACAACGGACGCGCCGATCCCACCGAGGGCTGCCCCGAGCTGGCGCGCGGTCGGGCTGCGCCAAGCCCTCCTGGCCAACCCCACCGCGTCCGCCCATTGGCGCAGGTGGCGAAACGTGGGGCGGACGAGCTGGCCTGTAAGCCGGATCCTGTGCACCGGGCGCCTTGCGGCGTCCCGGTCGGCGGTCATCCATCTCGGCCTGCCGTCGCCGACAGGCTCTAGCGGCCTACCCGCAGGCATCGGGCGGGCCGCCCTCGATCGCCTGCACAGCGCGCCGTAGCCGGTGCGCCTTTTGGCCTTGCTCCGGGTGGGGTTTACCGAGCCGTCCCGGTCACCCGGGACGCTGGTGGTCTCTTACACCGCCGTTTCACCCTTACCCCGCTCACACGAGGCGGTTTGTTTTCTGTGGCACTATCCCGCGGGTCACCCCGGGTTGCCGTTAGCAACCACCCTGCCCTGAGGAGTCCGGACTTTCCTCGACGGGCCCGGGTACCGGGTCCGACGCGACCGCCCAGCCAGCTCGTCCGCCCTGCCAGCATAGATCGTCCCAGCACCGGTGGGCGCGCAGCCCCGCTCAGGCTGATGGGATGGCCTCGGCAGCTAGCGTGAATTTGTGCCCGCTCACCTTGTGTTCCTGGTCGCAGCGGGCATTGTGTCCGGCACGGTCAACGCCCTCGCCGGTGGCGGGTCGCTGCTGCTGTTCCCAGCTTTGCTGGCGGCGGGGTGCTCACCACTGGCGGCGAATGTCACCAACTCGGTCGCTCAGTGCCCGGGTTACCTGGGTTTCGCGCTAGGTAGCCGTGCGGAGCTCCGTGGTCAGCGGGCTCGGGTTATCGGCACCTCCGGGGTGGCGGTGGCGGGCTCAACCCTGGGTAGCCTCCTGTTGCTTGTCCTGCCCCCCACGGTGTTCGACGCGGTGGTGCCCGCTTTGGTGGCGCTGGCCAGCCTGCTGCTGGGTATACAGCCATGGCTCGCGCGGTGGATCGGTAAGCCTGGCGCTCACGTCACGGATCGACGTGGGGTTCTGCTGCCCGCAGTGTTTCTCGGCGCGGTCTACGGCGGCTACTTCGGCGGGGCGCTGGGGGTGCTGCTGATCGCTGTGCTCGCGCTCACGACCCACGATTCCCTTCGTCGGCTCAACGCGGTGAAAGGTGTGCTATCGCTGATCATCAGCGTGATCACGGTGCTGGTGTTCGCGCTAGGGGCGCCGGTGGATTGGCTGGCTGTCGCGTTGCTAGCGCCAGCCACTCTGGCTGGGGGCCTCATTGGCGCGAAGCTCGCTGGCCGACTCTCCGCGACGGGGTTGCGGATCGCGGCGGTTGTCGTGGGCTTGGCAGTGTCGATTTACCTGGTTGTGAGGTGAGTGGCGGGCACGACGGGGTGCTTGGGGTCAGGGAAGGTGGGAGGTGTCGTTGACTAGGCGGACTGTGGCGGGACCGTCGGGATAGAACTCGGCGATCGACAGGGATCCGATGTCGAGGTGCAGGCGGTGCAGCAGGGATGGCCCGGCGTCCAGGGCCATGCGGAGCAGCGATTTGATCGGGGTTACGTGGCTGACCACGATCAGGGTGGCGGGGCCGTGCTTGGCGATCAGCTGGTCGCGGGCCTGGCGCACCCGGCGATGGACGGCGTCCATGGTTTCGCCGCCTGGGGGTGCCGCCGAGGTGTCGGTAAGCCATCGGGTGTGCAACTCGGGGTCGCGGGCACTAGCCTCGGCGAAGGTCAGGCCCTCCCAGGCGCCGAAATCGGTCTCGATCAGTCCATCGTGGATCGTGAGGGGCACGCCGAGCGCATCGGCCACTGGTTTGGCGGTGTGCCTGGCTCGTAACAGCGGCGAGCTGACGACGGCTGCGACTCCGTCCAGGTTGGCCAGGCGGGCGGCGGCCGCAGCGGCCTGGCGCTGCCCTGTCGCCGTCAGCGGGAGGTCCGCACGGCCGGAGTAGCGGGCCTGGGCGAAGTGCTCGGTCTGACCGTGGCGCAGCATCACCAGCCGGGTGGGGGTGCCGGTGGCACCGGTCCAGCGTGGTGTCGTGGCAGCGGGTTTCCGGGTCGCGCTGACGGGTTTGCCGGCGGCTTGGGCGTCCATCGCCTCGTTGGCCAGCCGGTCGGCGTGAGCGTTGCGGGCTCGCGGGATCCACGTGTAGGTGACCTCACCGAGCTCGCGGGCCAGTCCGGCGGCCTCGCTGGCCAGGGGTCGCAGGTGCGGTTGCTTGACCTGCCAGTGCCCGCTCATCTGCTCCACGATGAGCTTGGAATCCATCCGCACCGTCGCGGAGGTAGCGCCCTCTTTGATCGCGGCCCGCAGGCCGGCGATGAGGCCGGAATACTCCGCGACGTTGTTGGTGGTGCGGCCCAGCCCGCCGGAGGCCTCGGCCAGCACGTCCCCGGAATCGGCGTCGCGCACGACCGCGCCGTAGCCGGCCGGGCCGGGGTTGCCCCGGGAGCCGCCGTCCGCTTCGATGATCACCCGCCGGGTCACAGGCCGGACTCCGCAGTGCGCACCAGCACGACGCCGCACTCTTCGCAGCGTGCGACCTCATCGGGAGGAGCCTCCCGCAAGCGACCGATCGCGGTGCGATCCAGCTCCAGTCGGCAAGCGCCGCAGCGGCCCGCCCGCAGCAGTGCCGCGCCGGTCCCGTTGCGGGCCCGGATCCGCTCGTAGAGCGCGACCAAGTCACTGGGAAGCTCGCTGACGAGGGTCTCGCGCTCCTGATTGGCGAGCACCGTGGCCGATTGCAGCTCCGCCAGGGCCACGTCGCGGCGGCGGGTGGCGTCCTCGTGGCGCTGCGCGATGTCCGCCAGCGCGGCCCGGGCCCGCCCGATGTCGGCGTCAGTGGCCTCGCGCCGCTCCATCACCTCAAGCAGATCATCCTCCAGAACGGTTTGCCGACGCCGGAGCGTGGCCAGCTCGTGCTGCAGATCTTCCAGCTGTTTGCCCGAGGAGATCGACCCGGAGTCGAGCAGGCCGCGGTCACGCTGGTCCCGGGCGCGAACCTGATCGACCTCGGTTTCCAGCTTGCGGATCTCCCTATCCAGGTCGGACGCCGTTGTCTCGGCGGCGATCAGGGCGTCCCGGCTGGCCCGTAACGCCTTGTCGGCCTGCTCGATCTCGGCCAGCTCGGGAAGTGATCGGCGGCGGTGCGCGGCGCGGGTGAGCTCGGCGTCCACCGCGGCCAGATCGAGCAGTCGGCGTTGTGCGGCGGGATCAGCGTTCACCGCTGCGGCCTCCCAAGTGGTTGCGCCGAGCCGATCGTCCAGGGATCGGTGCGGCGATACGAAACATGAACGTCGACGGTACTCCCGAGGGATGCGGTGAGCACCGCCGCGGCCTGGGCGCACCATGGGTGCTCGCTGGCCCAGTGCGCCACGTCCACCAGCGCCGGACCGTCGGCGGCCAGGTGCTCCGACGCGGGGTGGTGGCGCAGGTCAGCGGTGAGGAACACGTCCGCGCCCGCTGCGGTGGCAGTACTGAGCAGCGAGTCCCCGGCACCTCCGCACACCGCCACGGTACGCACCGCCCGTTCCGGATCGCCACCGGCCCGCACACCCCATGCGGTCTCTGGTAGCGCGTCCCGGACCCGCCTGGTGAAGGCCGCCAGGGATTCTGGGTGGGCCAGCTCACAGATCCGGCCTGTCCCTATGTGTGGCATTCCCGCACGCGGTTCGAGCACTCCGGTGACCCGCAGCCCTAGCGCGCGGGCCAGTGCGTCGGACACGCCGGGGCTGGCGGCGTCGGCGTTGGTGTGCGCGCAGAACAGGCCGACGCCAGCTCGCACCAGCCGGTGCACCAGCCCGCCTTTCGGATCGTCGGCGGGCACCCCATGCACCCCGCGCAGGAGCAGCGGATGGTGCGTGACCAGCAGTTGAGCGTCGAGTTCCAGGGTCTCGCCCACCGTCTCGGCGACTGGGTCGACCGCGATCACCACCCGGTGCACAGGCTCAGCTGGATCCCCGCAGACCAGCCCCACCGCGTCCCAGCTGGCAGCGAGCTCCGGCGGGTAGGCCGTTTCCAGCGCGGCCACCACGTCCCGGACCGTTGCCGTCATGGCCCCACCCCAGTCGATGTCAACACGTCGCGTAAAGCCTCCACCAGCAGCGTGGCGGTCTCGGGGGGCCGCACCGCGACTCGCAGGTGGTCCGGGGTCAGGCCGGGGAAAGTGTCGGCGCGCCGTACCGCGATGCCGGCCTCGGCCAGCGCGGATCGCACCCGTTCCCCAGCGGGCACCCGCAGCAGCAGGAACGGCGCGGCGGCCGGTAGGTGGACCGTGACACCGGGCAACGCCATCAGCTGACCGGCCATCCACTCCCGGTGCTGTGCGATCTGGGCCGATGCCGCTGCCGCCTCCGTGACCGCTGCGGGCGCGCTGCACGCCCGCACCGCCTCTAGCACCAGGGTGCCCACCGGCCACTGGGGTCGCGGCGCGGCCAGCGGGGCCAGGAGACCGGGCTCCCCCAGCGCGTAGCCGGCCCGCAGCCCAGGTAAGGCCCAGGTCTTCGTGAGACTGCGAAACACGAGCAGCCCTACCGTGCTCCGGTCAGCCGCCAGAGATTCCCGTTCGCCAGCCACCGCGTCCATGAATGCCTCGTCCACCACCAGCACCCGCCCCGGCCGGGCCAGGCTACGCAGCAGCCCGGCGGGATGCAGCACCGAGGTCGGGTTGGTGGGATTGCCGAGCACGACGAGGTCCGCGTCGGCGGGAATCCGTTCTGGCCGCAGCCGGTGCGCGGAATCAGTGAGTACCCGCCGGACAGGGATTCCCGCCCGGCGCAGCGCCACCTCGGGCTCGGTGAACGACGGGTGCACCACTGCGGCGAGCCGGGGCGCCAGCGCGGGTAGCAGGGCGAAACCTTCCGCCACTCCGCCGAGAACGAGTACCTCAGCGGGGTCACGGCCATGCCGACCCGCCGCTGCGGCGCGGGCGGTGGCGTCCTGCGCGGCGGAGGGATAGCGGCCCAGGCCGTCCAGCGCGAAGGCCAGGCGCTCGCGCAACCAGGCCGGAGGGCGATCACCGCGCACGTTCACCGCGAAGTCGAGCAACCCCGGTCCGGCGTCAACATCGCCGTGGTGACGCAGCCGCTGGTCCATGTGGACATCAACGCTAGCGCCCCTCCACAAGTAGGTCAGCGCCAGACTCAGGACGTTAACGAGCAGAACTTGGTTTCGCGGTCATCAGTTCGGCCGTTCTCGCTGCCACCCGCTCGCCGGGTTCGAGCTCCAAGACCAGCCGGATCGGCTCGCGCCGATCCACTCCGCGTACCGCTGAAGCAAACAACCGATGGGGCGGAATGAGGTGTGGGTGATCTACACACGACAGGCCCAGGGACTTCCGGCGCCGGTTGAAGATCCCGTCGTTCTCGCCCTGATCGTTGACCTTTTTGCTCAGTCACGAGACCAAGGTGCCTCTCACAATACCGTGCCCTCGGCTACACGGTCACCAAACCTTCTGCCCGCTCTAAGAAGTTTCCCACTGCGGGAACCATGGCGTGCGGCATCATCTGGTGATAAAGGTGGCGAAGAAGATCCGTACTCCGCTTTGAATGCAAGTTCTCAACTAAGTCGATCGACTGCATGCCCAGCCCCGCAGCAGCATCAAGGTCATGCTGTTTGCCTGGCCGGGCCAAAGCGTCCGCAAGGTGAGTGATATAAATTTGCCGGTCCCGCATGAACGACTCACTGAGCTCGACAATCCCCTCGTTGAGCATGGCTGCCGCTTCCTCGGCCTGACCGAGTTTGAGCAGACAATCACCACCTCTGACTGTGACTAGCGACGGATTCATCCAATACAGCCACGGTGGATCGTCGTCTGGTTTGAGCTGTTCGACCTGTGTCCGGGCCTGAGAGAGCGCAGCCGTACAGGCTGAACTATTGTGGAGGACGGCGAATGCATACGCTTGCTGGCTATGTACTTGCGCGAGCAGGGCTGGTGTGGCATGCGCCCGCATACCAGCTAGCGCGGTCTCAATGAGGGTCACAGCTTCCACGGGTTGCCCCTGCCGGGCTGCCTGATGGGACATGAACGTCAAGATATGCGCGCCAAGTGGT
>DASTBN010000205.1:0-6446 GCA_035712045.1 Pseudonocardiaceae bacterium | reverse complement strand
TTGTCGTTCCCCTTAAGTACCCGTCATGAGAACTGCCGCAGGCCGCCACGCCGGAAAAATAGCTTCCGGCATGGTCGGCGAACATCGGGAATTCCCCTAGGCTTTAGGCTGAGTTACCTGGTAAGTTTGGGATGAGCCTGTTCGGGGGTTCGGAACCTATAGCGCAGGGCAGCCGTGGTAAGTCAGCATTCGGGTGGGATGGTTGATCTTCGGTGTGTCGGTACGTAACAGCGAGGCTGGGGTGGGTGATAATCTTGGCTTGGGGAGCTGTCGCGCGAGGAGCTGATCGCGCTGGCGAAACGGCTCCTGGAGGCCAGCGCGGTGCTGGAAGAACGAGTACGGTGGCTGGAGCCGCAAGCTGGCCGCGATAGCGGAGCTCCTCGCTGTCTCCTCCAGTGATGTCTTGCCTGGCCGGGTGAAGCCAGCGCCGAAGCGGGCGGAGAGCGCTCAGGCGCTGCGGGGCCTGATCACCGCCTGGCACTCCGCCCGCGCGGACGGATTTAGCCGAGATCGACCTGCGGATCCGCGAAGAGCTGACCACAGAGTTCTGCGACGTGATCAACGTCGGCTCGGCGCGGCTACCACGGATGCCCGGGCTATGGATGCCCGGGCTGCGGAAGACCACCGCTCAGCGTCCCAGCCGGGAGCTGCTGGGATTCTGCCGCCACCACGAGGACGACGTTCTGCGTTCTGCACCGACACTCGGGTCTGGCCGACCAGCAACATCAGCGAGTGTGACCTGCGGCCCGCTAAGCTTGTCGTTTAACCTGTCTTGGCCTTGTTGGTGGGCGTGGTGGTGGCGTTTTTGCCGACGTCGTGTCGGTGGGCGGGCTGGCGGTTTGTGGAGCCGGGTGGGCGTCCTGGCCCGGGTCGTGAGGGTTTTGGTGCACTGGCGGGAAGGGTGGTTTTCGGCCGGAGGTTGCGAAACCCGCGGCGGATGCGGGCGGGGGTGAGCCGGCGGGGCTCGGTGATGGGTTTCTCCCAGGGCCGGCGCAGGTCGTGGGTGAGGTGGCGGGCTAGTCGGAGTTGGGTGTGGGCGGTGAGGATGATCCAGGTCCAGCGCTCGCCCTGCTCAGGGGTGCGAATGCGGGGTCGGGTCCAGCCGAGGGTTTGTTTGAGGAACCGGAAGGTGTGTTCGAGGTCGAAGCGGCGCAGGAAGGCTCGCCATAGGCGATTCACATCGGTGTCGCTGAGCTCGGGGCGGGAGTACCACAGCCACACCGGTTTGGGGCTGCGGTCACCAGGGAGCCGCTCGACCTGGAGTTGGATGATGCTGCCCTCGATAAGGGGCAGCGGGCCCTGGTGGGATTCCCAGGCCGCGCGGTGAGTCAATCGGGGGTGCAGCCGGTTCCATCCTCGGGCCCGGGCGGTGCCATAGCGGCTGGTCTGGGTAAGGGTGCTCGCATCGGGTCCGGGCTGGGTGGTGGGATCTGCCAGCGCGAACTCGGGGCCGTGTTTGGGCGGGCGCCCGGCGCCGGGTGCCCGGGGTGGTGGGGGTGAGCAGAACACTCGATCCGAGCGGAGCCGGCCGAGCAACTCCACGGGCAGATCGGCCAGCAGGAACGCCAGGCGGGTCACGTCGTAGCCGGCGTCGAAGACGATGAGGATGTCTGGGTCCCCGGGCGTGTGCTGGCCGGCGTGCTGGAGCCGCTGGATGACCTCGCGCAGTTGGGTGGCGGTCACCGCTGTCGCGTCATCCTGAGGGCTCAGGCGCACCGCGTCGAGCAGCGTGGTCCAGGATGTGCGGCCTGGCTCCAGCGCCGCCACGAACGAGTAAGGCCAGCCAGGGATCATCTGCGCCTGGCCCTTGCCGCGTCCGTAGACGTGGCAGAACGACCGGTCGGGGCTGGTCGCCGCGTCCGGGCGCAGCCACGGGCTGACATCCACCGCCAGGGTGATCCGCCCCTGCCCATCGCGGGGCACCGGCAGGGCGGCCAGCGACCTGCGCAGCCGACCGATCTCGATCCGGCCGCTGCCCAGGCCGTCGTAGAGGGCACCATGCCCACGCCGATGCTCAGCGGCCAAACTCAGCCCGACCAGCGTGCTGACCGGCCCCTCAGCGCACAGCACCGCGTCCGTCAGCTCGAACAGCGCATCCCGGCGCAGACTCAGGCAGTCATAGAACGCACCACGAAACGCGTCAAGATCACCCAGGCTCGCCGGGCCCGCCTGCTCGCCTCCACGACTCCTCTGCTGCACACTGACACTCACGGCCACCGCCCTCGTCTTCGAGTTCTGTGGAAGGAACCCAAAGATGATCAAGCGGTGGCCGCTCCATGTCATGGCGACACGCCGCAAGAGGCGACAAACCAGACATCAAGAGGTTAAACGACAAGCTAAGACACAGCAGAAGATTTCCGGGTGGCTGACCAGCGAAGAGGTCACCCAAGACCGGCTGGACATCCGAAGTTACATCGACACCACCCGCAAGCACGGCGTCAACGTCATGACCGCGCTGCCGCCAGGCCGTCACCAGCCACCCTTGGCGACCTGGCGACCAGCCCTCACCATACCAACCTGAGCACACGAAACCCGCTCACACCACCACGTCCACAGCGGATTCACCTTGCCTGCGGAACAGGGACATGAGTGTTTACTGACCGGGCTCTATCTCCAGCACCGTTCGGCCGTCACTGCAGGGTCAGCTGCTTTTCTGATGCGGACTTCGGCACGGGGTCACGACGCGCGGTGGCCAGCGCGTAGCCGCCGAGGGTTCGGTGGTGACGTGGACGAAGTGGCTCCCGGTCGCCCACCACTGGGTGGCGTCGTTGCCGGTGGCTCTGTCCGATGTATCAGCGCCTAGCCCCCAGTTCTCCTATTTCCGGAGGGAACTTCCGAATGATAACGCTTGTGTAACGTTGCATGATCCATTGACGTGTTCTTGAGGAGCGCTGGAGAATCTTGGGGCTCACTGGAGCAGACGGGGAGAAACCGGGCGATTGGCGCTAAAGGTATAAACGCAACACGGTATCAGCACGAGGATTCGTGCAAGCGAGAAGCCGCGAATGGCTTTGGTTCGAGATCTGGGGCAATGAAGCCACTCTGAGGAGCCCGCTCGCCACTTCGGGGATAGCTCGACGGAATTCCGAGATTCATCTTGCGGTGTCAGTGGGGCAATGGTGCCTTCGGGAAACGATCATTGTTTGGAGGGATAAGATATCGTGATTGCCGGGTGTACACTCGAGCGGGAGACGACGCGGGACGCGGTGAAGTGTTTGCTGTCAGGGGCGCGGGCCGGACGGGGTGACGCGCTTTTTATTATCGGCGAAGCCGGTTTGGGCAAGACGGCTATTCTTGACGAGGCGAGGGCCCTGGCGTGTCCTGACATCCGGATCGGATGGGGTCGCGGTGATGTCATGGAAGCGTCGCTGTCGTTTGGATTGTCGGCAACGGTCCTCGACACTGTGGGCGGACCGCGCGACCTGCTGGATCCACTATGGACCAGCCCGGCGGGCGGCAACGGCCAGGAAGCCCGATTCGATGGTGTGCTGCGCTGGCTGAAAGAAACCGCTACCGAACCGATCCTGATTGTTCTTGATGACCTGCACTGGGCCGATGCGGACTCTCTGGCGCTCGTGTCATTTCTGGTTCGCCGGATCAGGAAACTGCCGGTAGCTGTGCTGGGGGCACTGCGGCCATGGCCGTCCGCCGCTCATGAGCTCGCGGCCGCCCACGCCTACGATGGCTACGCTGGAATAGAGCGGCTGGCACCGTTAAGCATGGATGCTGCGACCCAGCTGCTGACCGCCCGGCTTGACGGCCCGCTGAACAGCGCAGTGGTGCGCGCCGCACTCGAGCTATGTGGTGGTAATCCCTTGTTGCTGGAACAGATAGCGCTGGCTATCGGGCGTGGTGAGGACGTGGTATCACCAGTCGTCATCGGGAGAGCGACCGCCCCGGCGGGGATTGTGCTGAGCCGCTTCGCGGGTGTACCGAAGGTGGCGATCCGTTGCGCCCAGGCCGCTAGTGTATTGGGCACGCGATTTCGTCCTGAGCTCGCCGCGCTGGTGGCTGGGCTGACTGACCGGGAGGCGGATATCGCGCTGGACGCGCTCTGCCGCAGCGGGCTGGTGCGGTCGCAGACAGCGATGGCAGCGGAATTCGTGTACCCGCTGTTCCGCCGGGAACTCTATGAGGATTTGGCCGGACCGGTGCGGACCCGCCTGCACGCGCGAGCGTTTACCGTACTCACCGCGCGGGGCCTGCACAGCGAGGCGGTCGACCACGCGACCCGCGCTGACTTCACTGGTGACGACGCTGCCATCGAGGCGATGACACAGGCCGGCCTGGCCGCATTGCGCTCTGGCGCACCGGTCCTGGCAACGCGCCACCTGCGGGCCGCCGAGCGTGCGGCGGGCAGCCGGGCCGGGGCTGAGCTGCTGTTAACACTGGCTGAGTCGCTCCTCGTGGCCGGCCGCCCGGACGAGGCGATGTCAATCTGTGACCGGCTCCGGGTTAATCCAGAGCTCGTGCCGGATCAACGGGTGACGGTGTTGCGCATGCTCGGCCGCGCGTTCTCCGCTACTGGTGGGCACAGCAACTCGATGGCGTGTTTCACGCAGGCCGTTGAATTGGCAGAGACTTACGATCCGGCATTGGTCATCGAAGTATTGCTGGACGCTGCCCTGACGTCTTGGATGTCCGTGGGCCTGGCGGAGTGCCTCCCGCTCGCGCAGCGCGCTTACTGGCTCGCCGTCAATGCCGAGAAATCGCTCGCGAATCGAGTGGCGGCTGTGTGCGGCTTCCTTACCCTGCTCTCGGGCGATCCGCGGGGATTGTGTGATACGGAAGCGGCTGTGCGAGCCGCGGAGGCGGAGACTCTGGCGAGCCTGAGCGACCCGCGCTGGTCGTGGAACGCATTGAGCCTATTCAGTATCGCGGCCACGCTCGCTGAGCGTTTCACCAGCGCCCAGCGCGTTCTGGACATGCTCGCCGCCGCTGCGGATCGTGTTGACGCTACCGACGCCATCAACGGGTTGACCATGACTCAGGCTTTCCTCGCGGGACGGCAGGGACGCCTCGTGGATGCGCTCCGCTTAGCCGAGCGAGCGAGTTCGGCGGCTAATCAGATACCCGCATACGCATCCCACGGAGGCGCTATTCGCGCCGAGATCCTTCATCAGATGGGCCGAGGCTCGGAGTCTCTTGAGTGGTGCGACCGGATCGAGGCTGATGCTGCCGCTCGCGGGGAATCTCACACGCTGCTCCGGCTCTGGAACATCCGTGGTCAGCACCTGCTGCGCAACGGTGAGGCGCAGGAGGCCAGTCAGCTCTACGCGCGGCTGGAAAAGCTGAGCACGCGAATCGGAATTGGTGAGCCCTGCTGGATTCCCTGGGCCCGCCACGCCGTCACCGCACATCTCAGCGCGGGCCGCGCCGAGGATGCGCGCCGCGTGATCGCCTGGCTTGAGGATAGCGGCGCCCGGCTGCCCTGCCACTATCCGCGAATAGCTGCGGCAGCGGGCCGGGCGAGTCTCGCCGACGCCGAAGGTGATCACGAGGCCGCCGAGGCGTATTTCAGCGCCGCGCTCGCGCTTCATGAACAGGCTCATTTGCCGCTGGAGCAGGTCGAGACCCTGCTCGGCTATGGTGCCTTCCTGCGTCGGCGCGGGCACCCCAGCAAGGCACGCCTGTTGCTCGCCAAGGCGGTGACCCTCGCGGAGGCCAGCCATGCCGGCTGGCTTTCGGAGCTGGTCCGTGAGGAATTCGCGGTGGCCGGTGGTCGGCGCCGCCGCGGCCGGGAGGGCGCGACCAGATTGACCATCCAGGAAAGCCGCGTGGCCCGGCTGGCCGCCGCTGGGCACAGCAATAGGGATATCGCCGCCAAGCTCACTCTCTCGGTGAAAACAATCGAGTACCATCTCCAGCAGATTTATACGAAGCTGGGGATCAGTTCCCGTCGGCAGCTGATGATGGGGCAGCACGACGAAGAAACGTCGTTGGTCGTGAATATCCGGTGAGCTGGAACCGGAAGGATGCGGGGGCGGCCGTCGTTGCGGTGATCGTCGCGGTGACCGGAGCCGGATCCATCGCAGGTTGCGCTGCGTCGCAGACGACGTCAGTGATCCAGCCGGTGCGGCAGTGCGGCGAACTCGTCGGGGATGCCGCGCTGCCGGAAGCGGCTGTCCATGTCACGGAAGCGGCCGTCGTGCCGGCTGGGGCTGGTGTGCTGCGGCATTGCGAGGTACGCGGATTCATCGAGCCCGCTGTGCGATTTCAGCTCAAGCTGCCGACGAGCACGTTCACGGGGCGTTACCTGCAGTATGGCTGCGGTGGTTTCTGCGGGGTGATCTCCCCGGCGCCGTTCGCTGATTGTGGTCAGCCGGATGGCGGAGATGTGGCGGTCGGCGCCACCGATGATGGGCACACCGCCGCGGATGATGTCCCTGGTGGTTATGGTAGCTGGGGCGATCATAATCAGGCCGCCCGAAATGATTGGTTTTACC
>DASTBN010000204.1:0-8270 GCA_035712045.1 Pseudonocardiaceae bacterium | reverse complement strand
ACGCGCCGCACCCCCCTCATGGCCATCGCCGCGACCACCCCCTGGGCGCCCGCGCGAAGCATCGGCCGTCGGGGTGTGGTCATGTCAAGCAGGAGGCTCCGCGAGTTCAGCACGACCCAGGGCTACCCGGGCGGCCTGGCCGACAAACCCGCGGGTAACCGGTGTTTGTCGCTGGTATGCGGGGGGTAGCCCGACGTGCATGAGAATGTCGAGCGAAGGAGATGGGATGGCTAACCAGCTCGAGGGCCGCACGGTGGCGATTTTGGCGTCGAGCGGCGTTGAGGAGGTCGAGCTTGTCGAGCCCCGCAATGCCGTGCGGAAGGCTGGCGCGCGGACCGAGGTGCTCTCCATCGAGCCCGGTGAGATCCAGGCGATGAACCATGACGTGGAGAAAGCCAGCTGGATCCCGGTTGACCGGCCGGTCTCTGAGGCATCGGTCGATGACTACGACGCGCTGCTGTTACCAGGAGGGACCACTAACCCCGACCATCTGCGCCAGGATCCCGACGCGGTGGGTTTCGTCCGCGAGTTTTTCGCCACCGGCAAACCGGTGGGCGTGATCTGCCACGGGCCGTGGACGATGGTCGAGGCCGATGTGGTGCGGGGCCGCACGCTGACCTCATGGCCGAGCGTGCGCACTGACATCCGCAACGCGGGCGGCACCGTGGTCGACCAGGAGGTCGTCATCGACGCGGGCCTGGTCTCCAGTCGCGGTCCGCGGGATCTCCCGGCGTTTTGCTCCACGATCGTCGAGGAGTTCGCCAAGGGCCCGCACCCCGCCCGTCCGGCTGGCGCCACGACGCGCTAGCCAACTGCCGATCGAGCGCTCTCATCGCTCACGCTCCGGAGATTGTCGGTGGCGGGTTGTAGCGTGCTGGTTATGAGCGCTCGGCAGCTGCTACCGGAGGGTTTGGCGGAGATCCCGCCTGGTCCGGAGCTGGCGCGGGTGCTGGCTGATCTGGAGCCTTCCCGGTTGTCGGGGTTCGACTGCGTCGAGGTGCTCAAGGCCCAGTACCGCCAGGCTAATCATGAACGCGCCAAGGTGATGGCGGTGATGGCCGAGGTTGGGCTGTGTCACGGGGTATGGCCAGCGGGCCAGGAGCTGCGGCGCCTCGCGGAGCCGGATGAGTTCGCTGCCGACGAGGTCCGCGCCGCCTTGGTACTGACCCGCCGGGCGGCGGAGGACCAGTTTTGGGTGGCACATGACCTGGTGACCCGGCTGCCTGAAGTGCATGCGGCGATGCTGACCGGCGTGCTAGACGAGCCGCGGGCTCGGGTGTTCGCCGAGTGGACCCGGCAGCTCTCCCCCGCCCAGGCTCAGGCAGTGTGCGCCGCACTGCTGCCTCAGGCGCCTGTGCTGACCACCGGGCAGCTGATCGAGAAGATCAAGAAACTCGCCATCTCCGTTGACCCCGAGTGGGCCCAGCGGCGTTACGAGCAAGCCCTCGCCGAACGCAAGGTGGTCGGCTCGCGTAACGCGGACGGCTCAGCGAACCTCTCCGGGTACAACCTGCCGCTGGAGCGGGTCGCCGCGGCCAGCGGGCACATCGACGCCCTGGCGAAAGCCGCCAAGCACGCCGGCGACGCCCGCCCCATCGACCATATCCGCGCGGAGCTGTTCCTCGGCATGACCGATGGCAGCTACACCGGGCTGGATGACGCCACCATCATCGAGCTACTCCTCACCGAATCCACTAGACCCTCCGGGACTAGTCAGGACGACGAGAGCTTCAACGACGACAACGGGCGCGGACCAGTCGGCACAGCGCCCGAGGGACCAGATACTGAGGACCTCGACGGGTGTACCTCAGACCCCGGGGACTCAGCCAGTGCCGGATCCGAGGGGCCACACACCGGCCCGCTGGGTACCTCACAGACTTGGGCCGGGGTGGAATTGCGGGTACGGCTGTCCACCCTGCTGGGCCACGACCAATACCCGGCAGAGGTCGCCGGATGGGGACCGGTCCACGCCGAGCTCACCCGAGAGCTGACCGCCACCCTGGGAGCCGCGCAGTGGCGGTTTGTGATCACTGGGGAGGAAGGGCAGCTGGAGTACTGCGGCACTACCCGCACTCGTCCCGCCAGTATTCCCGCACGCCGCGCCTCCTGCCGTGCCATCGTGGAGCTCCAGGTCCCCGCTCTCACTCTCCGTGCCTTGGCCGCCGATCCCACCACCGCAGGCGAATGGGCACCAGTGGTCGCCGACCTGGCTCGCCAACTTACCCACGGCCGCCCCGATCAAGGCTGGGAGGGCGACGACCCCACCCGGCGCACCCCGGGCGCGGTGCTGCGCCGTTACCTGGAAACCCGCGACCGGTCCTGCATCATGATCGGCTGCCGGGCGCCTGCCCACCACACCGACCAGGACCACACCCTCGATCACGCCAACGGTGGCCCCACCATCAGAACCAACCTCGGCGGCGCCTGCCGCCATGATCACCGGTTGAAAGGCGAAGGGGGCTGGACGCTGCACCAGCCCCAAGCTGGCGTCTTCCAATGGACCAGCCGACTCGGACACACCTACCACCGGTATCCACCAAAAATCATCGAACCACTGCTCGACCCCATCCCCTCCGACCAGACCCCATACCCGGTCACCATCCCGCCCGACGACAGCTGGGAAGACACCCAGATCTGGGACGACCCACCACCCGAACCCGAAGCGCACCCACCACCTGAAACCAATCCCGAGGATGACCCGCCACCGTTCTGAGTGCGCCACGGGTGGGTTTATGTCGGAGTACGCCTGGTCACCGCACCGGGCCTACGTGTAACCGTCGAGAAAGTGGCGGAGGTACTCGGCCAAGGGCTCAAGGCCCACTGAGGCCCGGCGCTGGTCGACGCTTTCAGGATTAGCCAGGTTAGCGGGCTGGTAGACACCGTCCACCTGCTGGACCTGGGTTCCATAGAGCTGGGGTGCATTCTCGGCGAGAAGGACCCGGTCGGTGAGGTAGGCAATGTGGTGGGGCTTTACCTCACCAGTGGGCATGGCGGTCATGAGATCGAGGCAGCGCCGTTGAAAATCCGGGTCATGGTCGGCATGCTGGGCGAGCAGCCAGGCAGCGGCGGCTCCGTCCCGGCCGACAAGGCTTTGGCCGGGCCAGCCGTGGCGCTCCACGACATTCGTCAGCCACTGAGTGTTGGCCTGGTCGATGCGGACCACCTCGTCCATGGCGTGGCTCTCGTCGGGACTGGTCTCCGCCCGCCGTTGTCCCTTGGTCTGGTGCTGGCGAACGAACGAGATCAGCGCCTTGCGGGCTCGTTGGTCCTCATCCTGGCGGCGGAGGAGTTCGGCTGCGAGGTTGGGGAGCATTGCCGCCTCCGTCTCATCGTTTGCCCAAGGCGTGGCGCGCGGATTGCCTCTCGCCATAGCGCCAACCACAGCTTTCCCGGCCGCGACCAGCTCCTCGGCAAGCTGGCATCCGCTCCTCGGTGGTCAGATCGGCAGCGGCCATGAGTATGCCGACTTGGAGTTTCCCACCCAGACGCGCTGATCGTCAGTGTCGCTGGTGGCAGTGACGCCAAAAGCATCGAGTGTCGGCTTGCCGAGGTAGTGCCACGTCGCGACCGCAGCTTCGACGGAATCCCATAAGCGACACGGCCCAGCCTGCGCCACTGGGTGAGTCCCTTCAGCGTTAGCCCTCAGCGTGGCGGTTGCCCAGCTCCCGTCGCCGGCCGAGATGACAACCTCACCGTCGCTGACGAACATCTCCGCGTGCGCCGCACCGAGCTGGAGCTCAACGAGGAACCTCAGCCCGCGCGACTCGCCGACCAGCCGCAGATCAATCGTTGTGGTACCCCGCTGCGGGTTGCGGCGGTCCATCACCAGCGGGCTCGCCGTACCCTGACGTAACGGGGAGCCCAGGTTCCGGCGCATCGGCATGAAGGCGGCGTCGTGATCATCGCAACGGCCCTCTACCGTGTCGTCGTCGATCTTGCGAAGCCGCACCATCGTCCCGGAGAAGCCACCCCGCAAGTCGGTGACGATGATCCCGCCTGGGCGGAGTTGCTCGATCCATGCTGGCGGTATGTGATCCACCGCTGCGGTCGCCAGGATCGCATCGTAGGGAGCGGCATCGGGCACGCCGTCGGCCCCGTCTCCCACCGCCAGCAGCGGCGCGTAGCCCAGCTCGGCAAGGTGTTTCCGGGCCTGATCGACCAGGGCGGGGTCGAGATCGATGCTCACCACGTTGGTCGCACCCAGCCGATGGCACAGCAACGCGGCGTTGTACCCGGTGCCGGTCCCGATTTCCAGTACGCGCTGGCCGTCAGACAGCTCGAGGGCGTGCAGCATCCACGCCATGATGCTCGGCATACTCGATGAGCTGGTGGGCCGGCGCCCCCCGCGCGGTCCTGAGGGCTTGATCTGGGTGATCAGGTTGGTGTCGGAGTATACCTGGGTTAGCCAGTGATCCCGCGCAGCCGCATCGGCACCGTTCACAACCTGTTCGGTTCCCCCGCAACGTTGCACCAGAAACGACGGGACGAACAGGTGGCGAGGAGTCTCGGCGAACGCCTGCCGCCAAGCCGACTCAACCAGTACACCGTCTGCTTCGAGGGTGCCAACTAGCGCACCCGCCAGCGGCCGCCAGTTCACCACCATCATCGTGTGTCCTCCTCGACCAGGAGTGCCGCGATAGCGTCGGAAATCGGCAGGCCGGTGCGCTCCTGCAGCCACGCCCACAGCCCATTCGCATTCGCTTCCAGGAACCACCATGCACCATCCGTTTCGACCGCGAAGTCCAGCGCGGCGAACAACAGGCCACACCGGGCGAGGTAGTCATTGATACCGTCTTGGACTTCGGCGGGGACATCAACCACCACATAGCTGAGTGCGTCGTAGTCGGAGCGCCAGTCAATCCGTGCGGTTTCAGTCGCCGCGTAGATGGCAACACCAAAACAATTTCCGCCGACGGCAGTCACCCGCGCATCGTATTCTTTGTCGATCCACTGCTGGAAAGTGTGCGCGGTACGGCCGACCGCCGCGTCATCAATGCACTCCGATGTAATCAATGTGGCGTTGACGACACGGATCCGGCGCTGTTCGGCCAGTACTCCGGGTGACATCGGCTTGTAGATCACGCTCCCGCCCAGCTCAGCGGCGAACTCGCGAGCGGCCTGGCCAACATTTGTGACCAGCGTACGTGGTACTCGCAGCCCGCACTGATCCGCAACGCACAACTGAAGCGGTTTATAAGAAGCGTCCGCGACTCGCGCCGGATGATTCATCCAGCGGCACCGAAGGGACGCCAGCGCGCCACCCATACCTTGCACGGCCTCCATCAACGCAAACCGTCGCTCAGGAGCTGACATGCCGTCGTCCATGCCAAACATCGAGGGGCTGCGACGGTACACGCTGCGGACCTGAGCAAGGTTGATCTCGCCATCTGGACTGCGCAACCAACCAGGATACTTGGCGCCTGGCGTCGCGATCAGATCGAGATGACCGGGAAAATCAGCAGTGTCGATCCAACAAACCTCAATGCCATGAGCACCTA
Organism: Pseudonocardiaceae bacterium; assembly: GCA_035712045.1. Taxonomy (GTDB): domain Bacteria; phylum Actinomycetota; class Actinomycetes; order Mycobacteriales; family Pseudonocardiaceae. The sequence continues at coordinate 2,772 of DASTBN010000204.1, read as the reverse complement.
GTGACTCGGCGACCAACCCGGCCTCAGCATCATCCCGCTCGGCGATCAGCAAGATACAGGCGTTGCCGCTCATTCGTAGCTGATCTCGACGTACTCCTCGGTGTCAGGCTCGCCGCCTTGTTCCTTCCCGTCGCTAGTTGTGCGAGTCTCCTTGGTCTTCGTTGTACGAGTCTCTTTCTTCTCATGCTTACCACACGTGCGAGGCTGGACATCCACAGCGAACTGTAAACCGAACGGACGCGCGGCGGACGGCTGGGCATCGCTGATCGGAATATGCCCCGCAGCCGGGCTGAGTGGAAAGCGGCTGGATAACGGTGCCAACGGATCTGAATCAGGAAACACGTAACCTCCCGAGCTGGTGGTCAGGTCACCGACGTGCCGAGCAGGTCACGGTGCTTGGCATCGAATTCCCGTACGGCGGCTGAGGAGGCGTAGGGGGCGGCGGCGCGACGGAACTCGCCGAGCAGGCGCTGTTCGCGGGGGGAGTCCAGCCGGCGGATGATCGAGGCGGCTTCGCTGGCGGTGGCGCAGGCCCGCTCCACCGCGCCCGCGCCGAGCCGGGCGGTGGCGAGGTCGAGGAGCATTCCCGATCGGTCCCGGGCGAAGGTGGGATCAATGGTCGCCACGGCACGGCGCAAGTGGGGCTCGGCCTCGGCGTGTCGCCCGAGCGCCAGCAGCGACCAGCCCGTCAGCGCCTCGGCGTCAGCCTGGGTGAACCAGTAGATCCAGGGCGGCTCTTCCTCGGGAACCGACCGGGCCAGCAGTTCGAAGCTGCGGTTGTGTCCGCGGTGCCATGCAGTCGTGTCTCCCGCGTAGGCGGCGCCTAGGGCCAACCGCCCGTGCAGCGAGGCCGCCACCGCAGGGGTCAGCTGCTGCTCGACGGCCAGCGCGGACTCGGCCAGGGTGATCGCATCTCGGGGATTGCTGGACTGGGCCGCTTGCACGCTCATGTTGCCGAGGATGTTGGCGCCCAGCGCCCGATCACCGCTGACGTGCGCGGCGCGCATCGCCGCCAGGAAGTAACGCTGTGAGAGCGCCGACTGGTCGGCGTCATAAGCGAGCCAGCCAGCCTGCTTGCAATACTCGGCTGCCACCGCGTGGAGCCGCTTGCCCACCTCCTCGCTATAGGAGGCGTTCTTCAACATCGCGACGACCAGGCGCAGGTCTTCCCGGACGGCGGGCAGCAGGGCGCCACCGCCGAGCGCGTCGTCCATCCGGCGGCGGGCGTCGGCGACCCGCTCCAGGTCGTCCACCACCGCGTGATCGACCCGCTTGCCCATCACCGAGGCGGCGACCCGGGCCGGGTCGAACAGCCACTGGTGGGCGACTGCGGTCAGGGTTACTCCAGTCAGTGCCATGAAGTGTCGACGCTCCATGGCGTCAGCATCCACTACTGCCGCGAGGGCGGCCATAGCTCCGTTGGCGTCCCAGGGCAGGTCCAGGCCGTGGTCGGCGGGCACGTAGAGCAGCGGCCCGGTGTTCTCCCAGCCCAGCGCGTCGAGGGTGACCGGCTCACCCAGCCGCTCGTGCAGCACGTGGCACACCAGCGCGGGCCATGGTTCCCTCGGCACCCGGGGCGCCGCCCGGCCGGGCTCGGCGTAGACCCACCGGCGCGGGTTACGGGGGTGACCGCGCACCCGCAGGCCGATGGAGGCGGCCAGCTCGTTGAGCCGATCACCCAGGTTCTCTGGTGTCCAGCCCGCTCGGGCCAGCATCCGTTCCAGCACGACATTGCGCCGCAGCGGGTCGTCGCCCCCAGTAATCATCGCCTCATCCTCATCCTCACCCTCGCGCTATCTGGCGATGACGCTATCGGCTCAGCGCCTTTCAAAGAGCCGAAGTGTGCGCAGTGTGTACCCCAGATTGGGGTGGCGACGTGGTCGTGACGAGGATGCTCAACGCCGTGAACGACACCGTCCCCGTAACCGCCCTGCTGGTCGAGCAACGGCTCGAGCACCGGGTGACCAGCGCGGCAGCGGCCGCCGGCCGCCGCACCGACCGCTATCAGGCGATATGTGGTCGGCTGTTCATCGCGGCAGCACTCGCCGCGCCGCCTGGCCCACCATGCCCGGATTGCGCGGTGGTTCTCGCCATCGCATCGGGTGCGGCGACTCCCGCGGCACCGCGCCCGTCACGCCGTCACCGTGACGGGCTGCTGCGGCGCCTGCTCGGCCCACAACAGCGCGCCGCTATCCGCCCAGAGCTCCCTGACCGTGGCCATCATCCGTGAGCGACACCGTTCCCAGCCCGGACCAGCCGGTAATCTCCAGGCGACTGGCCGCAGAAGCGATCGTGAACTACTTCCTGGCGAACGCGGACGCTGGCAATCACGCGGCAAATGATGAACTGGTCGCGGAGCTGGCCCGCCGCCAACGCGAGGCACGCCAGCACAATGATTGCCGGTGATCGGCTAGTGCGCTGGGGAAATGTCGTGCTTCCCCGGGAAGACCATGCCTGTGATGATCTTATGTGCCGCGTCGTGGCTAGTGTGACCAGCGTGGATCCAGCGTGCGAGGCAGATCATGGGATGTTCGTACCTGGTTATGTGCTGAGGCAGCGCCTTAGCTAGGGTGATCACCTCGGGATCGCGGGTGACGTAGCCGATCAGCTGGCGGTTGAGGGTTCGGGGTGTGCGTGTCCTGGGTAGCTCGGGGTAGAGCAGCAGATCGCGTTGTGCCAGCAGGCGCGCGGCCAGGGACGTCGGGATCGGCTGATCGATGGGCACACCTGAACAAATCCACTCCGCCGGACGGATCGGCGTGGCATGGTCAA
>DASTBN010000203.1:0-3378 GCA_035712045.1 Pseudonocardiaceae bacterium | reverse complement strand
TTCCCGCTGTCCGGCCTGCCGACCTGGCTCACCGTGCTCACTCACCTCAATCCGATGACCTACGCCGTTGAGCCGATGCGCGCGGTGGTCTTCGATCACCTGCGGGTCGACCCCGCGACGCGGGCGGCGTTCGATCCGGGCATCGTCTGGGGTCACTGGCAGGTACCGGTCGGGGTGCAGATCATTCTCGTGGCCGTCGTCAGCGTCGGGGTCCTGGCCGCGGCGGTCGGGCGGTTCGCCCGGACGGAGTGATGGCGGTGCTGGCCTCGGCGCGCTGGAACAGCGTGAACAAGAAGATCAGCGAGGGCACTAGCAGCGCGGCGCCGACCACGAGACTGATCAGCATCGCGCGGAGAGTGGCCGCCGGCGCAGCGGCGGCGGCGATGGTGAGCTGTGGCTGCAGGAGGTAGGGGAATTGGGCGAGGGCCCAGCCCCAGATGACGGCGGTGACGGCGAGGGCGGCGGCTACCCTCGCCATGCCGAACCGCCTACGGGCTAGCGACACGATGGCGCCGATCCCCGCCGCGGCCGAGGCGATGATGAGCGGCAGGCCCCGCGAGATCAGGCCGTCGAACAGAGCCGCGGCGTCGACGCGGAGCACGGCGATACCGGCCAGCGCGACCGCGCCAACCACGACAGCGCTCACGAGGGCGCGGACCCGGAAATACTCGACCAGTGTGGTGTCATCGCCGCGCTGGGCGTCGGCGCACAGATACACCCCGGCCAGGAAAGCGCATACCCCCACGGCGATCACGCCACCGAGGACTGAGGTGGGATTCAGCCAGCTGCTGATCACGTCGCCGGTGGCGATGCCGGGAGGGACGCGTCCGGAGGCCACGGCGCCGGCGATGGTGCCGAGGAAGAATGGAGTGGCGACGGAGGAAAACGCGAAGGAGGCCCCGAACAGCTGCTGGAGCGCGGGCTGATCCACGGAATGGCGGAACGCGAACGCTGACCCCCGCGCGATCATGCCCAGGGCGGCCAGGGTGAGCGGGATATAGAGGGTGGAGGCGATCGCCGCGAATGCCGGCGGGAAGCTGGTCCACAGCACCACGAGCACGAAGATCAGCCAGACGTGGTTGGCCTCCCACACCGGGCCGATGGAGTGCTCGATGAGCCGCCTGGGCGCGCGTCCGCGTTCGGTACCCCCGGCCAGCAGCTCCCAGAATCCGGCGCCGAAGTCCGCGCCGCCGAACAGGGCATAGGCGGTGAGGCCGACCCACATGATGGCCAGCACGCCCTCGGCCGCGGTCATGGGGTTGTTTCCAGTTCTTGCGGAGCGATCGTGGCTTCCGGAACCCGGGCGAGCCGGCGTAGCACGTACACCGTCATGACGGTGAGCACGATGTACACAGCGAGCACGAGGTAGAAGCCGATACGCAGGCCGGGCGCGGTGCTGACCGCGTCGCGGGTCAGCAGGATCTGGTACACGATCCAGGGCTGGCGGCCTACCTCCGTGGCCGTCCAGCCAGCCTCCAGCGCGGTGACGGCCGCCGCCCCGGACAACGCGACAGCGCGCAGGAACCACGCGGATCGCGGGATGTCGCGGTGCCGCCACCAGGCCCAGCCCAGCCAGGCCGCCAGCGCCAGCAACGCGAACCCGATGGCGACCATCAGGTCATAGGACAGATGCGTGAGGTTCACTGGTGGGCGCAGCTGCGCGGGCACGCGATCCAGGCCAGGCACGAAGCCACCCGGGTCATGGTGGATGAGCAGCGACAACCCGTCCGGGATCTGGATCGCGCCGACAAGTTTGCCATCGAGGTAGATCCCGCCAAACGAGAGCGGCACGTGGGTGCCCGAGGGGTACAGGGCCTCCAGCGCCGCCAGTTTCGCTGGCTGGTGGGCCGCCACCATGTTCGCGATCCAGTCCCCTACCACGATCTGGATCGGCGCGGTGATCGCGGCGACGGTCAGTGGCACGAGCAGGCCGAGCCGGTGATAGCGGCTGGGTCCGCTCGTGCCGGCCCGCAGCATGCCCACCGCGTACACCGACGCCACGCAGAAACCGGTGACCATGATCGCGGCGAGGATCATGTGCACGGACTGTGCGGCGGTGGAGGGGTTGAGCAGGCCCGCCCACGGGTCGACGTTCATCACCTGCCCGTCGCGGATCTCGAACCCGGTCGGGGTGTTCATCCACCCGTTGGCCGCCACCACGAAGAACGCCCCGGCCACCCCTGCCGCGATCATCGGGAAACCGGAGAGCAGGTGCAGGCGTGGTGGCAGCCGGTCCCACCCGTAGAGGTACACCCCGACGAAGATCGCCTCGATGAAAAACGCGAAACCTTCCAGGGTGAAGGGGAACCCGTAGATCTGCCCGAACCGCGCCATCAGCCCTGGCCACAGCATCCCCATCTCGAAGGACAGGATCGTCCCGGACACCGCGCCGACGGCGAACAGCACACCCAGCGCCTTGGCCCAGGTGCGTGCCAGGGCGTTCATGTCCTGGTCCTGGGCGCGGTGGGCGCGCCACTCGGCGAACAACGCCATCGGCGGGAACGCGACCCCGAAACAGGCCACCACGATGTGCCAGCCCAGCGACAGCGCCATCTGCATCCGGGCGTGCAACAGATCCGGCGGCAGGGCCAGCGTGAACATACCACCCGATCCGCCCATCCCAAGGGCATCCATGGCAACCCCCATCGCCTGGTACGCGTCCAGAGCATCTCGCTGCTAGCGTGCCGCGTCCATGATCCCGGCCGCGACGGTGGGTGACGTGGATCTCAACTCCTGCGGCCGGGAGGCCTCAAGTCCGGGTGAGGGCACGGATCCGGTTCGCCGCGTCCGGCCAGCCCGCGATCAGCTCGTCACAACGGCCCAGGTGGAAAGCCGGAAGCCGGAACGGTGGAGCCATGGTGGTACCCACCAGGGCCCACTCACCGAGCGGGCTTGAGCCCTGCCACACCCCCGCGGGAATGACGATCTGCGGAGTCTCGCCAGCGGCCAGGTCCGGCCCGAGAACGGGCTGCTCAACCCCGCCGCCCGGGTGCAGCAGCAACAACCGTAACGGTGATCCGGCGTACCAGTGGTAGATCTCCACGCCATCAAGGGCGTGCATCGCTGAGAATTCCGGCGCGAGCAGCATGAAGTAGATCGCCGAGCAGTATTCGTCGGCATAGGTGCGGCGAAACAGGCCGCCCTCCCCTTCCAAGGGCCGCAGCTCGAGCAGCCGCGCGATCCGCTCACCTTCTGCGCGAATGCTCATCACTTTCAGTCTCGCAGCACGTCACCTCGTTGGGCCCGGCGCTACCGTTGGTTACCGTGCGCATCGACGAACTCACCAGCCCCGCGCTCCGTGATCTAGAGAAGATCATCACCGGTGTCCGGGCCGATCAGCTTGACGCGGCGACACCCTGTACACAATGGACCGTCAGA
>DASTBN010000202.1:0-2207 GCA_035712045.1 Pseudonocardiaceae bacterium | reverse complement strand
CCGCTCACCTCCGTCATGTGGAACTGGCCCGCGGCCAGCTGGTAAGAGTCGCCGGCGGCGGCGGTGCGGCCCGGTGCTCGCGCGCAGCCGACCACGCGGGCGGTGCGGCGGATCTCGTCGGCATCGCCGTCGCTGCGTATCTCGAACACCCGGTGGCTGGGCACTGGCGGTGCGTCGCTGACGCGCACCAGTTCGTTGCGCACGTCACCGTGAAGGACGTAGCTGAGCAGGTCCCAGCTGTGCGAATGCATCGGCGAAGTGGTCAGCTCCACCTCGGGGGGCCCTGGGACCCACACGTGCACGCAGACGCCGGACTCGCGCTGGCGCGCCAGCGGCAGGCAGCGGAAGCCCAGCGGGTGCCGCACGGCGGTGATCGGTGTGCTGCCCCGCGCGATCGCCATCATGGCCTCGCTGACCTGGCCGGTTAGCCCGTCATCCGCGGTGCGTTCCCGGATCGCGCGGTAGAGGTCGGCGTAATTCACAGCCGGGAGTACGGGTTCTTGGCCTGGATGGCCTTTTGGATGATCTCCGAGATGGCGCCGTCATCGAACGACGAGGGCAAAGGCACATTCAAGCTGACGAAGACTTTCTGGACCTCCTCGATCGAGGGCTCGTCACCCAGCGGGACAGCTCTCGCGGTCTGCGCGATGGGAAGCCGGCGGGACTGGTCGAAACTGGTCCGCAGCTCGGTGGCGTGCCGGTCGTAGTAGAGGGAGCCCCGCTCGATCAGCAATCCCGGCTCCTGCTTGTCCACCGCTGTGTTGAGAGTGGTCATGACCATGCTGCGGGAGGAGAGGTCCCAGCGGAACGTGCTGATGGTCGAGGCGAGCCCGATCTCCACGGTCAGCGGCCGGTACCGCTGGGCGTGCCAGCACGCCGCCAGGATGGTGGCGAAGGACTCCTTCTTGGTGCGCGCGATCGTCCACAGCTCTCCGCCGCCGCCCGGCCGCGACATCGACCGCTGCAACGTCGCGTAGTGCTCGCACAGCTCGTCGTCGGTGGGATCCAGGATCTCCAGCCGGACGGTCAGCGCGCGCCCGTTCTCGCGAGCCCGCTGGATGCACTCCGGCAGGGTCACAGCCCGGATGAAGGTGCCGGTGCCACCCTTGAACATCCAGATGTCGGTGTCGCGCCGGGCCTCGGCCAGCGCCTCGCCGATCGCGTCGCCGCGTAGGATCCGCAGCGTTGAGGACTGCTCGAGGTCCTGCTGGGCCCGGGTCACCTTGGTGTCCAGCGTTTCCACGAGCTCGCATACCCTCTGCACGTCCCGCTCGACGATGCCAGTGCGGACGCGGTCCCGCAGGAGGGTGGTGGCCAGCACCGCGAGGATCAGCAGTATCGCGCTGTTGACCTGGTTGGTGCCGACCACATCGGCCCAGGCGAGGATGGCGATACAGGCGGCCAGCAGGAGCGCGACCAGGCCGTCGGCGTTCCTGCCGATCCACGTGGCAATCCGGGACATCGGGCCCCCTGAGATCCTCCCAGGGGAGTCTAGGTGATCTGTCCCTCGGCGTGGGAACGGCATTGCTGCTGACGCGAGTTCCTCCGGAAGACGGGAGCCATGTGAAGCGGGCTGGGGTGATCGGCTGGGCCCGGCGGTGGGAACCGCTCGACTGGCTGGCCGTGGTGTTCCTGATCGCCGGGGTGGGCGCCGTCCTGGGCGGGCTGCTGCCGGGGGCCGCGGCGGGGGAGATCGTGCGCCGGGTGCTGCCCCTGCTGATCTTCCTCGGCTCGGTGTTCGTGCTCGCGGAGCTCACCGCCAGGGCCGAGGTCTTCGATGTGCTCGCCTCGCGGCTGGCGCGCCGCGCAGCGGGCAACTATCTCGCGCTGTTCGGGCTGTGCGTGGTGTTCGCCTCCGCGACGACGATGTTCCTGAACCTGGACACCACGGCGGTGCTGCTGACCCCGGTCATGCTCGCCACCGCCGTCAAGGCCGATATCCCCGGCACGCCGCTGGCGATGCTGACGGTGTGGCTGGCCAACACCGCGAGCCTGCTGCTGCCGGTGTCGAACCTCACCAACCTGCTGGCGTACGACCGGGTGCGGCTGAGCCCGGCCGCGTTCGCGATCCGCATGGCGGCGCCCCAGGTGGCGTCCATCGCCGCGACGGCGGCGTGCCTGTGGTGGTTCTACTGGCGGCGCGGCCAGCGTGGCCGGGACCGGTACACGGCGCCGGAGGTGCATGTGCCGCGGGATCGCCCGCTGTT
>DASTBN010000201.1:0-3090 GCA_035712045.1 Pseudonocardiaceae bacterium | reverse complement strand
TGAGCCCAAGCGGGTTTTTATCTCCATTAACGGTTCGGTTGCAGGCCCAGCGCCTCACGGAGCCGATGCGGGTCCATCAAACCGGTCGTGGGCTGCCCGGCTCGCTGGGCTCGCAGCAGGATCGCTTCGATGTCGTTGATCACGCTGCGCAATTCGGCGAGGATTTCGGGATCGCTGGACGCGGCGGCTTCCCGCGGGCTGAGATCACCGATCAGGCGGGGATAGTCGAGCCAGCGCGTTTCGGCGTCGCGGCCCAGCGCTTCGGTGGCGGCGTCCGCGTCGGCGGCACTGGTGAAGTAGCTGTCCACGGTGAGTGTCCGGGCCTCGCGCTCGCCCGGGTCCTCACTCAGGCGTGTGATGTGCCGGTCCCGCTCGACGGCGTCCGGGGCGATGCCGCGCACCTGAGCCTCCAGGCCGGCGAGCCGTGCCGGTGAGTTCGCGATGAGGGTGAACTCCTCACCGCTGCGCTCGATCGCCCCGAGGCTCAGGACCCGCCCATCGTCCTGATGCCGGTGCCAGGCGACGGTGTCCTCGCTGGTGCGGGTCAGCCGTTCGGCGAGATCCTCGAAGGCCCGCTGCGGGTCGGGCACCTGGTAAGTGACGCGGCAGTCGTGCACATCCTCGCCGTCGCTGTTGCGGAGCTGGACGGGTGGTTCCGGCGCGAGAAAATCGGCGATCTTCTCCGCTGGAGGATCCGATGCGAGCAGGCCCGCGAGCTCACGACGGCGTTCGCGGGGCACTAGCGCCAGCCCCGCCAGGATGCGCGGCTCGCGACCATCATGCAGCAGCCGCCCGCAGAACAGCTCCAGCCGCCGCACGGACCGCGAGAACAGCGTGTCGACCAGCGTGATTGGCTCACCATCGGGCAGCGTCCTGACCGTGACACCGTGGCCGCGCTGGACGTCCAGCGCCTCGTAGAGGGTGACAGGGGTCCCTCGCCAGTCCTCGATGAGCTCCCGTTCGTCCGGGCGCAACCACTCGCCCCGGGCGGCGAGGAACCTCTCCACCAAGCCACCCTGGAACAGCGCTAGATCCAGCAAGAACATCGCGTGCCGCTTGGCGTCCCCGGCGCGCTCGATCAGCGGCCCGATCACCTCCAGCCCGGGAGCGCGCTCGGCATAGGTGCCCAGCAGGGCGTACACCAGCTGGGCTCGCGCGTTCAACGCCGGGATCGACTCGCCCAGGCAGCAGACCTTGAACTTGCGGCCCGACCCGCACGGGCACGGGCTGTTGCGCCCGACCTGGCTGGCCGGATCACTCGCCGCCATGGCCTCGGTCAGCCCCGGCCGCAACGGGCTGGGCTGCTCGGCCCGGCGCAGGTATCGGTCAGCGGTGGCGTAATCCCCCCGGGCCGCCGCGTACTGCGCGCCGTCATGCAACGCTGGTTCCAGGCCAGGCCGCAGCGTCAGCGCTTCGGTGATGAGATCGCGGGCGGTGGCGGAGTCCCCGGCGCCCTCAGCGGCCCGTGCGCTCACGAGTGCGACCGCCGCTGTCTCCTCCCTGCTCCGGGCCCGCGCGCGCAGCGCCGCGAGCCGCTCGGAGATCACCCCGCCCCGCGCGGTGTGGCACTCGATCCGGCCCGAGAGGAAACCCAGCGCGCTATCGGTCGCGCAGGCCAGCGCGTCCAGCACGAACCGGACATCCTTCCCGTCCAGCGCCTCCGGCCCGCACACCATCCCGACAACTGTCTCGACCTCGATCTCCACCCGGGCACCCTACCGCCCGAACCCGGAGCCCCATCGGCGTCCTGAAGCCCTGGCCAGCCCGATATGGGGACATATCGGGCTGGCTGGCGCCCCCTGGGCCCGATATGGGGACATATCGGGGTTACGTGGGGGGCGAAAGTTCCGATATGTCTTTGTGGCGCGGTTGGATGGCGGGGAGGGGAGGATGCTGGGTGGGGTGGGTGCGCGGGTGCTGGTGGCTGATGACGAGCCCGGGGTCCGGCGCGCGCTGGAGCGGGGGCTGCGCGCTGAGGGGATGGAGGTCGAGACCGCCTCGGATGGGCCCGCCGCGCTGCGCGCGGCGCTGACCGGCGGCTTCGACGCGGTGCTGCTGGACATCATGCTGCCTGGCCTGTCTGGGTACCGGGTGCTGGAACGGCTGCGGGCTGCGCGGGTGAGTACCCCGGTTCTGCTGATCTCAGCCAAAGACGGCGAAATCGATCAAGCTGATGGGCTGGACCTCGGCGCTGATGGCTACCTGGTCAAGCCGTTCTCGTTCGTCGTGCTGGTGGCCCAGCTGCGCGCGCTGCTGCGCCGCTACGCCGAGACCCGCCAGGAGGCGGTGCTGACACTGGGGGAGCTGGCGATCGATCCAGCCCAGCGGCGGGTCACGTGGTCCTCTGAGGTGGTGCCGCTCTCGCCCCGGGAGTTCGCGCTGCTGCTCGCGCTGGCCCGCCGCGCGGGCACCGTGATGAGCAAGGACGAATTGCTGCGCGCCGCGTGGGGTGACGCGCACGCCGCCAGCCGTAACGCTGTCGAGGTGTACGTCGGCTACCTGCGCCGCAAGCTCACCGCAGCCGGGGCCGGTGAGGTGCTGCAGACGGTTCGCGGGCATGGCTACCTGGTTGGTGCCCGGGATAGCCAGTAACGCGGGAGGGTCAGTGAGAAGCTTGCGGCGGGTATGGGCCACCCGGCCGTTGCCGGTCCGGGTCGCCGTGGTCGTCATGCTGGCGGGGCTGGTGCTATTTCTCCTGCTGGCCAAAGCCTCGGCTGCGGTGGTGGCGCGGACGCTGACCGACGGCCTGGACAGCGACCTGGCCGCGGCGGTGGGTGCCGCCGCTCCCGCTGTGTCGGAGGGGCGGCCGGTGCCGCGGCTGCCCGGGCCGACGACGCGGGTCCGGGTGCTGAACCGGGCCGGGGCCCCTCTCGACGGCGGGGGCCCGGTGCCGCTGTCCGCGCGGGATGTCAGCCGGCTGCTGGCCGGGCAGCCGGTGTGGACATCCCAGGCGCCACCGAACGCGGCGCTGAGCCCAACCCGCTGGTCGGGACGGGTGGTCAGCGCCCCGGACGGCACACCCCGGTTGGTGGTAGCCGGGGCTGAGTCGCTCGCCCATGCCTCGCTGATCGCCCGTACCACGGCGGTGCT
>DASTBN010000200.1:0-5609 GCA_035712045.1 Pseudonocardiaceae bacterium | reverse complement strand
AGTTCGTCCCGGTGGTCCAGAACGTCCTGGGCCTCGTCGAGCTCAGCGGGAATCGCGTCGCGGATGTCGTCGAGCAGCTCAAGCACGTCCCCGCGCGGCACGATGCAGCTCGAAGTCATCGGCACGCTGCGCGCCTCTTCGAGAGTGGTTACGAGCTCGTCGAGGGCCTCGAAAACCCGGTATACCTGCCCATTCGGCCGATCACCATCCATGGCCACCATTGTGGATCCTCACCGGGCTCAGACTCGGGAGCACACGCCTGGTCGGCGTGTCCCCAGCGTGTTCTCAGTCGCGGCCTTCCTCTCCCCGGGACAGCTCGGCGATCCGGCTGATGAGGCGCCGGTACACGGTGTCGGGGAGCAGGTGACCGACATCACCACCGTATGTGGCGACCTCTTTGACCACTGAGCTGGACAGGAAGCTGTAGTGCGGTTTGCTCGGCAGGAACATGGTGTCCACGCCGGAGAGCTGGTAGTTCAGCTGGGCCATCTGCAGCTCGTAATCGAAGTCGCTGACCGCGCGCAGCCCTTTCACGATCGTGGTGACGTCATGGGCGGTGCAATAGTCCACAAGCAGCCCATGCCACGAATCGACGCGCACAGTGGGCAGATGCTCGGTGATCTCTTTCAGCATCGCCATCCGGTCGGACACCTCGAACAGGCAGGTCTTGGTCTTATTGACCAGGACGGCGACGACCACCTCGTCGAATTGCCTCGCGGCCCGCTCGATGATGTCGAGATGCCCGTTGGTGGCGGGGTCGTAAGAACCGGGGCATATCGCGCGCCTCACCGCGGGCAACCCCTCATGGTGCGAAACCATAGTGCACCCCGGTGTCGCCATACCGCCGATTCGTGAGTTCGCACACACCCTCAGGCCACGCCAGCGGAACCACCCGGGCCGGGCGCTCCACCACGATCAGCGCCGCCGGCGCCAGCCAGCCTCGGGCCAGCCCACCGAGCACCCGGCCCAGGGCGGTGTCATCGAGCGCGTAAGGAGGATCGGCGAGCACCAGGTCGTAAGGCGCCTCTGGCTGGCCGCCGACCACCGCGAGCACATCACCGAGGGTCACTTCCGCTCCAGGCAAGCCGAGTGCGGCGATGTTGCGGCGGAGCACGGCCACCGCCTGCCGGTCGGATTCCACGAACCGGACGTGCGCCGCCCCTCTCGACAACGCCTCCAGCCCCAGCCCGCCCGACCCGGCGTAGAGGTCAAGCACCCGGGCCCCATCGAGATCGTGGCGGGCCTGCACGGCACTGAAGATCGCCTCCCGGACCCGATCCGACGTCGGCCGGGTACCTCGCGGGGGCACCGCGAGACGCCGCCCCCCGGCCACCCCGGCCACGATCCGCACCATGGTGACCATGATGCGCTGCTGGCTCGGCAAGCGCAGCGACACACCACTCAGCGACCCACCTGTTCAAGCACGCAAGGCCGCTCTCCGCCACGCCTCCGGATAGGCGACACCGACGTTGCGCTCGCCTCCCGGCCTACACGGCGTATCGCGCGGCGGCAGCGCCGCTATCCGGTGATCCTGGGAATGCGAGCCGTCACGAGGAATTCAGCTCTAGGATCAGGTCGCCGCCTTCTACTTGCTGGACGGTTTTGATCGCTAGGCGGGCTACGGTGCCGGCTTTGGCGGTGGTGATGCCGGCCTCCATTTTCATCGCTTCGATGGTGGCGACCGTCTGGCCAACGGATACAGTCTCGCCTTCGGAGACTTGCAGGGTGACCACGCCGGCGAAGGGTGCCGCGATGTGGTTGCTATTGGTGCGGTCTGCCTTTTCCGCGACGGGAACCGAAGACGCCACCGAACGGTCCCGGATCTGCAAGGGCCGCATCTGGCCGTTGAGCGTGCACATCACGGTCCGCATGCCGCGTTCGTCGGCGTCGCCGATCGCCTGGAGCTGAATCAGCAGCCGCACCCCCGGGTCGAGGTCCACGGCGTACTCGTGACCGGGGCGCAGGCCATAGAAGAACTCCGTGCTGGGCAGCACCGAGGTGTCCCCGTAGACCTCTCGATGCCGCTCGAATTCCGCGGTCGGGCCAGGGAACAGCAGCCGGTTCAGGGTCCGGGCCCGGTCCTCTTTCAGTCCCTGGCGGTCCTGCGCGGAGAGTTGCGCCGTCGCCCGGGGGCTCGCGCGGCCGTGCAGCGCCTTGCCGCGCAGGGGCTCGGGCCACCCTCCGGGGGGGATGCCGAGCTCGCCGTGCAGGAAGCCGATCACCGAGTCGGGGATGTCGAAACGGGCTGGGTCGGCCTCGAAATCCTTCGGCTCCACCCCGGCGCCAACCAGGTGCAGCGCCAGATCACCGACAACCTTGGATGACGGGGTCACCTTCACCAGCCGCCCCAGCATCCGGTCCGCGGCCGCGTAGGCCTCCTCGATCTGCTCGAAGCGCCCGGCCAGGCCCAGCGCCACCGCCTGCTGGCGCAGGTTGGACAGCTGCCCACCAGGGATCTCGTGGTGGTAGACCCGGCCGGTTGGCGAAGCGAGGCCGGACTCGAACGGGGCGTAAATCTTGCGCACCAGCTCCCAGTACGGCTCCAGGTCACAGACCGCCTGCAGGTCCAGCCCGGTGTTGCGTTCGGTGTGCTCGGTGGCCGCGACCAGCGCGGACATCGATGGTTGCGATGTGGTGCCCGCCATAGATGCCGCGGCGGCGTCTACCGCGTCCACCCCGGCGTCGATCGCCGCGAGCAGGGTGGCGAGCTGGCCACCGGCGGTGTCGTGGGTGTGCAGGTGCACGGGGAGATCGAAGCGGCTGCGCAGGGCGCTTACCAGGGTCCGGGCCGCCGGGGGGCGCAGCAGGCCGGCCATGTCCTTGATGGCCAGCACGTGCGCGCCGGCCGCGACGATCTGCTCGGCCAGGCGGAGGTAGTAGTCCAGGGTGTAGAGCTTCTCCGCCGGGTTGGACAGGTCAGCGGTGTAACACAGCGCCACCTCGGCGATCGCCCGGCCGGTCTCGCGGACCGCGTCGATGGCCGGGCGCATCTGGGACACGTCGTTGAGCGCGTCGAAGATCCGGAAGATGTCGAGCCCGGTTCGCACGGCCTCATCGACAAAAGCGGTGGTCACCTCGGTCGGGTGCGGGGTGTAACCGACGGTGTTGCGGCCCCGCAGCAGCATCTGCAGGCACAGGTTCGGCACCGCTTCACGCAGCGCCGCCAGCCGCTGCCACGGGTCCTCGGCGAGGAACCGCAGCGCCACGTCGTAGGTGGCGCCACCCCAGCACTCCAGGGACAGCAGCTGCGGAGTCATCCAGGCGACGTAGGGCCCCACAGCCACCAGGTCCCGGCTGCGCACCCGGGTCGCGAGCAGCGACTGGTGAGCGTCCCGGAAGGTGGTGTCGGTGACGCCGACGAGACCGGCGGCGCGCAGCCAGCGGGCGAACTCCTCGGGACCCAGCGTGAGCAGCCGGTGCCGGGAGCCGGTGGGCGGGCGGGAGTCCAGGTCGATCGGCGGCAGCTTGCACAGCGGATCGTCCAGCGCGGGGGGCTCACCGTGGGGCCGGTTCACTGTGACGTCCCCGAGGTAGGTCAGCAGCCGGGTGCCGCGGTCGGCTGAACGGCGGGCGGTGAGCAGGTGTGGCCGGGTCTCGATGAAGGAGGTGGTGACCTGGCCGGCCGCGAAGTCCGGCTCGTCCAGCAGCGCGAGCAGGAACGGGATGTTGGTGGCCACCCCGCGGATCCGGAACTCGGCCAGCGCCCGGCGGGCCCGGCGCACCGCGGTGGCCAGGTCCCGGCCCCGGCAGGTGACCTTGACCAGCAGGGAGTCGAAGTGCGCGCTGATCTGGGCACCCGTTTGCAGGGTGCCGCCATCCAGCCGGACCCCGGCGCCGCTGGCGGAGCGGTAGGCGGTGACCGTGCCGATATCCGGGCGGAACTCATTCGCCGGGTCCTCGGTGGTGATCCGGCATTGCAGCGCGGCGCCGTGCGGGGAAACGTCGTCCTGGCGCAGGCCGAGGTCGACCAGCCGCTCCCCCGCCGCGATCCGCATCTGGGCGACGACCAGGTCGACGTCGGTGATCTCCTCGGTCACCGTGTGCTCGACCTGGATGCGCGGGTTCATCTCGATGAACACATGAGCGCCAGCGCGGTCGACGAGGAATTCCACGGTTCCGGCGTTGACGTAGCCGATCTGCCGGGCGAAGGCGACCGCGTCGGCACAGATCCGGGCCCGCAGCCCGGGGTCCAGGTTCGGGGCGGGCGCCACCTCTACGACCTTCTGATGCCGCCGTTGCACCGAGCAGTCCCGCTCGTACAGGTGGATGACGTCACCGGTGTGATCGGCGAGGATCTGCACCTCGATGTGCCGCGGGTCGATGACCGCGCGTTCCAGGAACACGGTCGGATCACCGAACGCCGACTCGGCTTCCCGGCTGGCCGCCTCCAGCGCCATCCGCAGGCCGGCGGGCTCGATAACCCGGCGCATACCACGCCCGCCGCCCCCGGCGACGGCTTTGACGAAGACCGGGAAGCCGATCTCCTCGGCGGCGGTGATCAGCGCCTCGATGTCAGCGGAGGGAGCGCACGAGGACAGCGCCGGCACACCGGCCTCACGCGCGGCGGCTACCGCCCGCGATTTGTTGCCCGCCAGCGCCAGCACAGCGGGAGGCGGCCCGATGAACGTGATACCGGCCTGCTGGCAGGCCAGAGCCAGCTCGGGGTTCTCCGAGAGGAAGCCGTAGCCGGGGTAGACCGCGTCAGCGCCGGCGTGCCGGGCCGCCCGGATGATCTCCGGCACGGACAGGTACGCGCGGACCGGATGTCCCCGCTCCCCGATCTGGTAGGCCTCGCTGGCCTTGAGCCGGTGCTCGGAGTTGCGGTCCTCGTAAGGAAACACCGCGACCGTCTGGCAGCCCAGTTCGTAGGCGGCACGGAAGGCCCGGATCGCGATCTCACCGCGGTTAGCGACTAACACCTTCCGGAACATGCGCAACTCCCTTCCCCATGGCCGGCCCGCACCGGGATCTCCGGCCGGCGCCACCGAATGAATCATCGCAGTGGATGACGGTTACCAGTGGGCTCTACCGGGCGCTACGCGGCGAGTGAGGATGCCTGATTCGCCACGTATGGGAGAGGCTCTGCCACCCGAGCGGCTGAAGGGGTATCAATTGAGTGACACCGAAAGGATGCGACCATGGGCAGAGCTCGGTCTCACCATCACCTCCGCCGTCAGTATCGCCGTTACTACCGCCGGGGTCCGTACGGGCGGCCCGTCCTTCCCCTGCTGGTCCTGGCCGCCGTGGGAATGGTGGGCGTGGCCCTGCTCGCCCTGCTGGCGACGCTCACGCCGATCATGCTGGCGGGAGTGGGTGCGTTCGTGGTGATCCGGTATCTGGGCCGCCGTCACCTCCGGGCGATGCGCCGTCGGCAACCGGGGCCCATGCCCGTGAGTACCCCGGCCCCGTCGGTCACTCGGACCCCGCCGGCGCCCGACTGGCGCGCGACCCGCGCCAGATTCGCCCAGTTGCGCACGGAGTACGCCCAGTTCGAGTGCGATCCGCTCGCGGTACTGCGACTGCCCGCGCTGACGGATGTGACAGTGCCGTCCACCGGCCGGTTCGTGGACGCCTTCGCCGAGGCCCAGGCGTTGGACACCGACACCGAA